>NZ_PNDP01000004.1:0-81936 GCF_005886415.1 Pseudoalteromonas sp. S327
GGAGACCTCCAGCTACGCGGTTAGCTCGTGCTTTGTAGACGCGCGTTGTTTTCGTTCATGAGTGATTTTGTTACCACAGAGAAGTGAAGGAGAAGAGCAGGAGAAATGTTACCACCCCCCATTGTTTCTTCTGTGTAGCGCTAAGCGCCTCTGTGTCCTCTGTGTCCTCTGTGGTGAAAAACAAGTTAAGCCAATTATTCACAAAGAGGTTAAGACACGCTGCGCTTTTAGAGGTAGAGAATAAGTGATTTAAAAAGTGATGAGCCAATCCCCGTGCTCTCTGTGTAACGCTAAGCGCCTCTGTGTACTTTGTAGTGGAATTCATGAGTAGCAGCGGCTTTATGCCGCGAAAAAAATTAATACCAAACGCGAGGTGAACTCCAGCTACGCGGTTAACTCATGCTTTGAATGCGCGCATTGCTTTTGTTTAAAAGTGATTATGTCACCACCGAGGAGTGAAGGAAAAGAACAGGAAAAATGCCCCCCATTGTTTCCTCTGTGTCCTCTGTGGTGTAATCAATGAGTAGCAGCGGCTTTATGCCGCGAAAAAATTTAATACCATACGCGAGGTAAACTCGCTGCTACACGATAAACCCTATTCTCTAAACACGTCTTAAAAGTGGTTATGTCACCACCGAGAAACCATAAGAAGTAATATAACCAGCCCCCATGTTTCTCTGCGTAGCGCAGAATGCTTTCTGTAGTTAAATTAATGAGAAAATACGCATCAACCCTCAGCAACCTAGGTATCTGCAATGTTTACATTAATCTTAGAGCTAACCCAACTCTATACAGCTTGCTGGCATTTTAAAAGCAACGCTTTTACCTAGGGGTTACATAATTCTTATTAAACTTTAATTAAACGAAGTAAATTTCTGTAAACTTATTTAGCTTTAACTATAAACAATAGATTAGGATTAATATTTCTCTAATGCATTAAACATTAGGTGAATATAAAATTTAAACGCTTAAAGACTTAAAATATTTGGTTCTGTTCGTAATACGATTTTGGAGAAGACAATAAGAATGGAATTATTATAGAATGAGAGGGGCCATACGCTGTTAAATTATAACTCTAACTCCTGAAAAGTGTAAAACTTAAATAATCACTACAAGCACTATATAAACTAAATAAACCAAATAAACATTATATAAATTAATTTATACTCACTTAAACAATAAAAATAAAATTACTTTTATTAATATAAAAAGCAAAAAAAGAAGTGATAAATAGAGTTTATAAAGACTATTTTATAGACAACTCAACTTCTACGTTTATATGCTCGCCTAGGCTAGAAAGATCTTTACTTACTAAATATTTAACTAATAGAAGAGTATTTTTGAAGTCTATCTCACGAAATTTTAGCATATGTTTTACCATTAATTTAAAATAAACATAGCAATGAGAGTTGAAAGTTTTCTTTAAAATTTTTCTTTGCTCTGAATCTAATGGAATATTCTCTAAAATCATCGCTGTTGCCAGAGCTTTACTTCCCATAATGTTACATGAACCTACAAGGTCCCAGCTTATGTTCGAAAAAAACATATTTACACCCTTGCCGCATTTTGTGATGTCACAAGGGTAGTACGCAACTTTATCAGCATTAGAACACAACAATAGCCACATTAGTTCATCTTCACCTGCAAACCTTAGTTGGTCGCAAAATAATACCTCAGGAAATTTACTCAGCCTGTACATAACTGTCGATGTTTGCGATAAATATTTATTGTACATTGACTGGATAATAACAGGTGAATCTATTAAAAATTTAGACTCGCCTACTAAAAAGTGGCTTAAATCGCGCTCCATTTCAGGAATATCAGTATTCCAATTAGAATCATAGAAGCCATCTCGATCTGTATTGCCAAAATAAAAGCTAGCACCTAAGTCGAAGGCCTCTAATGCTAAAGTGCTATGGCTTACACCCCATTGATCATCCGAGTCTAAAAATGCAACATAATCAACTATATTGCAAAGCTTAGTTTGAATATATTTTAATGCTGTATTTCTAGCTATAGCTGGTCCAGAATTAGTTTTGTGGTAAAGGCTAATTAAATGTATATTTTTTGGTAAAGTAGGCAGGAGTGCCAATTCTTCAGAAAGTGAAAGAGGAGAACAATCATCAACAATAACAACATAGTAAGTTATTTTACTTAAGCTTTCTTGCTCAATTATAGACTTGAGAGATTTTAACAATATTCCTTTATCTCGTTGATAAAATGGTATTACGACCCCTATACTATGCATAATAATTCCTATAAATCATCCATGTATTTAATCAATTCACTTAATTATTTGCACAAAGCCAAATTAATTATTTTTGTATGAACTAATTAATATTTTTATATTAAGTTTGTTATTTAAACCTTTAACGATTAAAAATAATACTAATTTTTAACCGTTGAAGCAATAAAACATTGCTAAAATAGCGATAGTTTTTAATTTATTGCTAGCAATCAGTAAAAAAGATTAGCTTAATAAGAATAAAAATTATTTTATATTTATTCTTATTAACTTTAATTTCGGTACAGCCACCCAATAAAGTAAGCAACTAAACTGAAAACTTACGAATAAAAGCTATTGTTCCCTATACTAACTACTAGCTAATTTATCCATTGCAGTTAACGGCATAATAGTAAAACCGTGGGGACTAAATACCTATAAATTATTTTCCCATTCTTACAAAGGGACACCATCATGAGCTTAGTGGTTATTTGGGGTATAATTTTAACCCACAGCCCCCTGCTGCTTGTAAATTTATAAAGATTATTAATAATACCTAGAATCAAATGGTCTATCAAAGAACTTCTTGGATAATTTTTTATAGGTTGCTCAAATTCCTTACTGTCAATAAGTATCTATCAGCTTAGTTGCTTGTATCCCCTCTTCTTTCCTCCTACAAACGTATATTAGAAGCTGCAAAGTTTTATTGTTACGCTTCAACGAGTGTTAGGCATGACTGTGACAGACCTGAAGCGATACTTTTTACTATTAGTGGGCTTATACGATATAAATTTGTTGTGATGCTTACAATGCAATCATTGAAAAAGTGAAGATGCTCAGGCAAATGGTAGTAGTGCAAATCAACTCTGAGCAAGCTCTACGTTTACAATATCAACATTAACACCTAAGCTGAGCCTTTCCCAGTAGACGCAAAGCTTGCTGGCGTTTTAAAAGCAACGCTTTTACCCTAGTGTAAGCCCCTTTGCTAAAGCCATGAGGGACTACCCTTCTAGCGTGAGCAAGCTCAACGACTTGTATCTCTCATTGATAAATGATTAGCTATCATTTATCACATCGAGTTCAGTGAGCTTGCCTCGACGTCTACAAGTCAAGTTAACGTCGGAGCTACCTCCTGTAGACGTGCATTGCTTTTGTTTAAAAGTGATTATGTCACCACTGAGAACACCGAGAAGATAATGAGAAGTGATGAACCAAACCCGTGTTTTCTATATGTAGCGCAAAGCGCCTCTGTGTACTTTATGGTGGAGTTAATGAGTAGCAGCGGCTTTATGCCACGAAGAAATTAATACCAAACGCGAGGTAAACTCCAGCTACGCGGTTAGCTCGTGCTGTGTAGACGCGCAGCTTGCTGGCGTTTTAAAAGCAACGCTTTTACTTAGGTGTAAATCCTTTTCCCAAAGCGCTTTTATAGGCATAAAAAAAGCCGCATAAAATGCGGCTTTGGGGGTTTAGTCTCACTTCACTTTGGGCGTGTCTCCAAAACTTAGTGAATACGTTACCAAGGAACTGTTTGCTAATTTAATAAAATTGCGTTTATTAAATAGACTCTAAAGCAATTTTAACCATTTCGTTAAATGTGCTTTGGCGCTCATCTGCAGGTGTTGCTTCACCAGTGATCACGTGGTCACTTACGGTAAATAATGCCATTGCGTTAGCACCATACTCTGCAGCTACACCATATAAACCTGCTGTTTCCATATCTACAGCTAGTACACCTAGTTTATCTAGGTCTTTGTAGAATGTGTCGTCAGCTTGGTAGAAGGTATCGGTAGTAAATACGTTACCTACTTTTGCTTTAATGCCTAGGTTTTTAGCGGCGTTAACACCGTTTAAAAGTAGGTCAAAGTTAGCAATTGCTGAAAAATCATAACCACGAACGCGTGCACGGTTTACGTTTGAGTCGGTGCTTGCGCCTTGTGCAAAAATTACGTCGCGAATTTTAATATCTGTACCAATACCACCACAGGTACCAATACGAATAATATTTTTAACGCCAAAGCTTACAATTAACTCACGCGCATAAATAGACATAGATGGTATGCCCATGCCCGAACCCATAATACTTACAGGTTTACCTTTATATGTGCCTGTAAAGCCGTACATGTTACGTACGCCTGTTACTTGCACTGCATCATCTAAAAAGTTTTCAGCAATGTATTGTGCACGAAGCGGATCGCCCGGCATTAATACTGTTTCAGCGAAGTCACCAACGTTTGCACTAATATGCGGAGTACTCATTAATTGTTTTCCTTTTTATTTAGGCGCGTTTAGCTTATTTAAAAAGCCGTCACCGTATTCAAGTGCAGGTAAGTTAAACCACTGTGCAAGGGTTTGGCCTATATCTGCAAAGCTATTGCGCTCGCCAAGCGGGGTATTTTGCATGCCCGGTTGATAAGCTATAACTGGTACATATTCGCGGGTGTGCTCTGAACCTGGAAAGGTTGGGTCACAGCCGTGATCTGCAGTGATCATTAACACGTCATCTGCATTTAATTGGTTTAGTATAGTTGGTAAGTAATCGTCAAATTCTTTTAACGCTTTTGCATAACCAACTGGGTTGCGACGGTGGCCAAACTTTTCGTCAAAATCTACTAAATTAGTAAAAATTAAGCTGTTATCTGGCGCACTTGCTAATACTTCGCTGCTTTTTTCAAGCAAATTCATCAGCCCTGGGGCTTTGTGCTTTTGGGTAATGCCTTGGTGTGCATATATATCTGCAATTTTACCAATGCTTATTACTTCACCGCCGTGTTTAGATAGCACATCTAATAGGGTCGGTGCTGGCGGCAATACTGAATAATCGCGACGATTACCAGTACGGGCGAAATCTGCGTTGCTTGTGCCTAAAAATGGCCTAGCAATAACACGGCCTATATTTAGTTTATCAAGTAATTCGCGGGCAATTTCGCACACTTCGTAAAGGCGCTCGAGGCCAAAAGACTCTTCGTGTGCGGCAATTTGAAACACGCTATCTGCTGAGGTGTAACAAATTGGTTTGCCTGATTTTACATGCTCTTCGCCTAGCTGCTCTAATATGGTGGTGCCTGATGCATGGCAGTTGCCTAAAATGCCAGGTATACCGGTAGCGGCTATAAATTCGTCTACAAATTCTTGTGGAAAACTCGGCTGTGTTTTAGGGAAGTAGCCCCAATCAAATAACACAGGTACGCCGGCCATTTCCCAGTGCCCTGATGGCGTATCTTTACCGCTTGAAAGCTCTTTTGCATAACCCCATGCACCTTGTGATGCTTGACGCTCAGAAACTAAACACGTTTCACCGCCCGCGGCTTCACAGGCATCGATTAAACCTAATTTAGATAAATTAGGTAACGATAACGCTTTACCCGTTTCGTCGTGGTATGCTTTTAATAAGTGGGCGAGTGTATTTGCTCCAACATCACCAAATTTGTCTGCATCGGGTGCTGCGCCTATACCTAGGCTGTCTGCCATTAAGATGATTGCTCTTGCCATGTTGACCTCACTTTGCTTCTAGGTGGTTACTTTATCCGCTGATCGAATTTTCCGTACAGGACATAAGTCCTGTTTCATAAAAGCTAAACATTATAAATTTGCGTTCTTAAGCAAAGCAAAAGAGATTATTCGTGTCTTTTTTGCTATTGTGATCAACCAAACAACTTTTCCTTTCTGTGTGGGTGAGAACTTTAGTGACACGAACTATTATAGCTATTGCTGGCGCATCAGCGTCGGGCAAATCTCTTTTTAGCCAAACTATTTACAATGAGTTGGTTAATGAGCTTGAACCAGGCGCTATCGCCATTATTGAAGAAGATGCTTATTACAAGGATCAGTCGCATTTGCCTATGGAACACCGTACGCAAACTAACTACGACCATCCTGATGCATTTGAACATGAGTTAATGCTTGAACATTTAACTCAACTTCGTAGTGGTAACTCTGTCGAAGTACCTACTTATGATTATGCACAACACACACGAAGCGATGAAACTCGTCGCGTTGCTGCAGCTAAAATTTTAATAGTAGAAGGTATTTTATTATTAAGTGATAAAGCACTTAATAAAGAATTTGATATTAAGGTATTTATAGATACACCCCTTGATATTTGCTTAATGCGTCGTATGCAACGAGACATGGAAAAAAGAGGCAGAACATTACAATCTGTTGTTGAGCAATATCAAGCAACTGTTAGACCGATGTTTTATCAATTTATTGAGCCTTCAAAGCATAACGCTGATTTGGTTGTGACTCGAGGCGGAATGAACCGCGTTGCGATTGATATTATTAAAAGTAAAATTAAGTATTTACTACAAGAATAATAACGGGAAACATCTGTATGACAACATTTATGAGCTTAGTAGGCATGTTTGTACTACTAAGTATTGCTTTTGCGGCTTCGACTAATCGTAAAGCAATAAACTTACGCACCGTAGCGATAGCCTTTGCTATGCAAGTAGTTATTGGTGGGTTTGTACTGTTTTTTGAAGCAGGTAAAAATGTGTTAGCAAGTATGTCTAGTGCCGTCTCTTCGGTAATTAGCTTTGCAAACGACGGGATTGGGTTTTTATTTGGCCCACTTGCTTCGCAAGATACACTCGGTTTTATTTTTGCTATTCAAGTTTTACCGGTCATTGTGTTTTTCTCAGCACTTGTTGCTGTGCTTTACCACATTGGCATTATGGATTGGATAATTAAAATTCTGGGCGGCGGTTTACAAAAACTATTGAAAACCTCTCGCACAGAGTCGCTCTCAGCAACGGCTAATATATTTGTAGGCCAAACTGAAGCACCCTTAATTGTTAAGCCGTTTATAGCAACCATGACTAAGTCTGAGTTGTTTGCAGTAATGGTAGGTGGCTTAGCCACGGTAGCAGGCTCTGTAATGGCAGGTTACGTAATTATTGGTGTAGAGCTTAAGTATTTAATTGCCGCTAGCTTTATGGCTGCACCAGGTGGGTTTTTAATGGCCAAAATGATTGTGCCAGAGACCGAAACACCTAAAGATACGCTTGCTGATTTAGACACCGATGAAGACAAGCCAGTTAATGTTATTGATGCAGCAGCATCAGGCGCAGCTAACGGCATGCATTTAGCGCTAAATGTGGGCGCAATGCTATTAGCTTTCGTAGCATTAATAGCATTATTAAACGGTTTACTAGGCGGTATTGGTGGGTGGTTTGATTACCCTACTTTAACGCTACAAGAAATTTTAGGTTATGTATTTGCCCCTGTTGCATGGTTACTTGGCGTACCATGGGATGAGGCAATCATAGCAGGTAGTTTTATTGGTCAAAAGTTAGTAGTAAATGAGTTTGTTGCTTACTTAGACTTTATAAATTATCGCGATACGTTAAGTGCGCACACTCAAGCAATTGTAACATTTGCGTTATGTGGGTTTGCTAATCTATCGTCGATAGCTATTTTACTAGGTGGATTAGGCGGTATGGCGCCTAGTCGGCGAAAGGATATCGCACGCTTAGGGCTCAGAGCAGTGTTAGCAGGATCTATGGCTAACCTTATGAGCGCAGCAATTGCTGGGTTTTTCCTCTCGCTAGCTTAGAAACTTAATGAGATGAACACCGGTGTTGCAAAACAAGAAGATAGTACTTTAAGGGGTTAAAGCACTATCTGACTTGAACGATACTTCACCAAGGGCCGCAAGGCCCTTTTATCGTTTTAGGGCCCTTATAAATATATTCTTCCTTTTAATAACAACTTTCTCTTTCTTACCTTTAAGTACATATACGCACATGGCTTTTTATATTTTTGCGATAAATTTGTATTATTGAAAAGTGGTAAATTATAAATTTTAGGCCACACTTAAGTTTATCCTAATGTAACCTACTGTTTTATTGATGCTCTACCTTTAAGCACACTCATAAAATAGCCGCTGTTGAAAAGTCGATTTATATAAATGCGTAAACTTTTATTAGTATTGTTGTTTGTTTTTTTTAATAGCTACGCAAGCTCTGACCCTCTTTTAGTTGTCACGGAACTCTCGCCGCCCGATCAAATACTTGTTGATGGAAAAGTGACAGGCAAAGGCACTGAGTTTATAAGGGCGATTTTTGCAAAGGCTAACCTAACGCCCGATATACAAATGTACCCATGGGCGCGAGCATTTAGACTTGCCAGCACTATTCAAAACACCTTTATTTACACCATAGCGCGCACTAAAGGGCGAGAAAACAACTTTCATTGGATAGGCCCTGTTTCGCATTTTGAGCTTGCTTTTGTAGCGCTTAAAGAGCGTGACGACATAATTATTAACAATACTGAGGAGGCAAAAAAATACAAAATAGCGATGCAACGTAACGACTTTTCTACTGATATATTAACCAACTTGGGTTTTGAGGTTGTGCTAACCACCGATATACAAAAATCGTATGCGTTATTGGTTGCCAAAAAAGTAGACTTAATTGTTGATGACCCCGAACTAATACATCAAATAAGTCAGTATTTACCCACCCCTGACGCTGAATTTAAAGCCATATATAATGTAGAAGAACTCAAGGTAGATGCCTATTTGGCAGCAAATAAAAACACCGATATGCGCTATATAAACGCGCTACAAAAAGCCTTTTACACACTTAAAAATACCCAAGGGCTACCCTAGCACCTAAGCTAAACCTCGCTTATTTAAGCGCAGTTTTAACGCTTAGTTACGTTAATTAGTGAAGTAATGAAGTCTAAAATAGGGGCTTAGTAATCAATTATTGCTATATGGCGCTATGAACGAATCGAGACTGCGCTCTTGTTTTAGCACTTTAAAGACACGTTGAAAGCGATCTACTATGTGCTGCGGCACCGCTTTATTAAACGCTAAATAATTATCTTTAAGGTCGTTACTTACAGGTAGCTCAGTAAGTTGCTCTACATCAAGTAAGCTCACGTTATAAGGCTTTAATTGGTTATAAATAACGTGCTCCGAGCCTAAAATAAGATCTATTTTATTGTTTATAAAAAGCTGAATATATTGCTGCTCTTCACCAAACGTCATTAAGTTTTGCCCGTTTACAAACCCTATTTTTTTGACCAATGATTGATATATGTCTCCCCTTACCATGCCTAACGAATAAAGAGTGGTGTCGTTAAGGGTATTTACAGTGACATCAGGACGGCTTTTTAACTTATAAAAATAAGTTCGTGCAGTAGTTAACGGGCCAAGCCAATTAAATAAAGGAATTCGGTTAGTATGTTGCGCCATTGAAAAAATGGCTGAATAAGGCTTTTTATGTACAAGCATTGCGGCACGCTTCCAAGGCATGACTTTAAAGTCGCACTCTACTTCTGCTTTAATACACAGTGCGTTGACTATATCGTAGTTAGCGCCAACAAGTTGGCCGTGCTAGTTTATAAAATTATAAGGTGCAAACTGATCTGTATAAATAACTAACTTAAAATGGTTTGCATAAGTAAACGTGCTAAAGAAGAAACAAGCAATAAAAGGAAAGAGTTTTAGAATAACCGCACCACTACATTAATTTATATTATTAAATGATAGATGGCGCTATTTTACAGTCAAATTTTAGACACAAAAAAAGCGCCTTAAGCGCTTTTTTTTATTTTTACTTTAAAAGTAAAAATTATAACGGAGTGATGTTATCCGCTTGAGGACCTTTTTGACCTTGTGAAAGAGTGAACTCTACACGTTGGCCTTCAGCTAAAGTTTTGAAACCTTCGCTTTTGATTGCTGAGAAATGTGCGAAAACGTCTGGGCCGTTTTCTTGCTCGATGAAACCAAAACCTTTAGACTCGTTGAACCACTTAACTGTACCTGATACGATGTTAGACATTGTAATATCCTGATATAAAAATAAAAAATATGCTCATAAGAGCGGGTGTAGCAAAAAATGAGATGGTACTTAAAAACTTCAGGACGGTACTACAAGTATTACTTATACAACAACGAAATGGAGATTTATAAATTACATGCTTTCTTTCTAGCTGCGGCCTACTATATAGAGTTAACTATTTATGTCAAGCCTTTATAGTAATGCAGGCAATAAATAGTGTTTGTGCTTAGCCTTTAATAACTCCCGTGGCTAGCCTATAGCTTAACCCCTGCGCGGCTTTAATAGTTAACTGGCCAATTAAAACAATGAACTATTTAAACTTTAGTTTTTAAAACGGCGGCAATGAGTACAGCTAATTTAACACCTACTCACCATTTAGATAAAACGTATTCAGCCATGATACACGCCTTACAACTTACCCTGTGTGTACAAACAGCTGCACTTTGCAGTTGTACACAAAAATAGATAAGCTACTGCCACTTATCTATTTAGCGTTGGAGTGTGTTTTGCTAAATAAATGCTTTATTTCGTCTGTTGTTTTTTTATCTGGGTGTTTAATGCCATTACAATCTTCTTTTGCTAAGCCTACACTGTCTCTTGAACAACAATTGGGGCAAAAACTAATACTCGATTTACGCTATTTTTGTCAGCAAGGGTCAAGCAAACAATGCAGAACACCGGTTACTACCCTACCTGATGAACTAGCAGCGGCCATTGCTAAGCATAATATTGGTGGTGTAATTTTATTTTCTGAAAACACCCAATCTATTGAGCAAACCATTACCCTTAATAGCCAATTACAAGCTGCGGCGAGTAAATCAAGTTCAAAGCTGCCATTATTTATTTCGATAGACCAAGAAGGCGGCCGAGTAGCGCGTTTACCACGCGATGTAGCCACTTCATTTACTGGTAATATGTCTATTGGTGCAACTTATAAAAAGTATGGCACTCAATACGCAACCCAAACTGCCACTGTTATAGCTAAAGAGCTTAATTCGTTAGGTATTAATGTTAACTATGCCCCTACGGTAGATGTAAACATGAACCCCGACAATCCAGTAATTAATGTGCGCTCGTTTGGTGAAAACCCAGCGCTTGTCAGTAAGCTAGGCGCAGCACAAGTGGCAGGATTTGAGAGCAACGGCGTTATTACATCGTTAAAGCATTTCCCAGGGCACGGCGATACCAACGTAGACAGCCACACAGGGTTACCACAAGTAAATCACTCCAAAGAAGACATATATCAACAAGATTTAGCTCCCTTTAAACACATAATTGCCACGCAAAACCCAGGCATGATTATGACGGCGCATATTCAATACCCACAACTCGATAATAGTACGTTTGTAAGTGTTGATGGCAAAAGCATGATAAAACCCGCCACTATGTCGCGTACTATAATTACTGACATTTTAAGAGGGGAGTTAAATTATCAAGGTGTGGTGGTAACCGACGCTTTAGATATGGCTGGCATTAGTCATTTTTTCACCCCAACCCAAGCGGTAATCAATACCTTTGCAGCAGGCGTTGACCTAGCGCTTATGCCAATAGAGATCAGAACACCGGCTGATTTAAACGCACTCGACAAACTAATGGATGAATTAGTCGCATCTGTTAATAATAAGCAGCTCAGTAAAGACGAAGTGGCTCAATCGGCTGCACGTATAACCGCTTTAAAAAATAAATTTAAATTAACCACACAGCTAGACCCATTAAGCACTTTGGCTAAAGCAAAAGATATTATTGGCTCTCAAGCACATCGCAAAATAGAAGCTGAGCTTGCCGTAAATGCTATTACTGAGGTTAAAAATAACAATAATGCATTGCCTCTTAATTTAAGAAAAGGGCAACACATCCATATTATTATGCCCGATACCCGAAAATGCATGGCCATGCAGCAAGCGCTTAGCGCTATAAGTAATGCGGCGCTTAAATATAGTTGCAGTAGTTTACAAGGGTTTGACCCTGTAAAGGCGCATAGCTTAATTAAAAATGCAGATGTTGTTATTGCAGGCAACGCTACGCCTAATCAAAGCGCTGTAGAGATTGGAGGAATGGATGATTTGAAAGACGACCCTCGCTTTGCACTCAATACCGCTGAGCAACCTAAAGCGCTGTCATCATTACTGGATATAGCTGCATCAGTGAATAAAAAAACAATATTTATAAGTTTACGTGCCCCCTACGACATAGCGCAGTTTGGCAGCAGAGCTAATGCAGTTCTTGCTTCTTATGCGTATAATATAGATTCAGATAAAAACAATGCTGTTGCGGGGCCTGCATTTACAGCGCTTGCTAAGGTATTGTTAGGCAGTGCACACGCTCATGGCGTACTGCCAGTTACCATAAAATAATAATAACAAGGGATAAAAAATGAAACTTAATTGCGATTTAGGCGAAAGCTTTGGCGCATGGAAAATGGGATTAGATGATGAGGTAATGCCTCATATTGATATGGCAAATATTGCGTGTGGTTTTCATGGTGGAGACCCAGATGTAATAGCCGATACGTTGTATTTAGCAAAGCAGCACAGTGTACAAATAGGTGCGCACCCAAGTTACCCCGACCAACAAGGCTTTGGCAGGCGCTCTATGGCGCTTAGCGCGCAAGAACTGACCAATTGCTTACATTACCAAATTGCCGCCCTTGATGGCATGGCTAAAGTACAAGGCTTAACACTTAGCTATGTTAAGCCACATGGTGCTTTATATAACGACATGATGAAAAACGATCATATTTTACAAACAGTTATTACTGCCATAGCGCACTACCCTGCACCATTAAAGCTTATGCTGTTAGCCACAAAAGACTCTGCAAAACACACCTTTGCCGCCAATAGTTTAGGTGTAGATCTTATTTTAGAAGCCTTTGCTGATAGGCAATATACAGACGAAGGGCATTTAGTATCTCGCCACCTTGATGGCAGCGTTCACGACAAGCCAGCACTTTTAGCACAAGTAAAACAGCTATTAACCGACGGCTGTGTAACCACTCGCTCAGGAAACACCCTGAACTTAAATGCCAACAGTTTGTGCGTGCATGGCGATAACGCAGCCGGTATAGCTCTTATTAAAGAAATTAAATCACTGTGTGCATCAGCAACCTAACCTTGCTTTTAACTCGTTATTAAGCCTCAAGCTATAAAACGCATGTTTACTTTAAAAACTACTTAGCTGTAAAGGGGCTTTACAGCTTTAACCTCCATTAAGTTCAATCACGTAAAACCTGATATTGCTTTAAAAAAGCACAGTAACAAAGCATAAGTAACACAGCGCTGAAATACATGGCGCTGCATATAAAAAATTTAACGCAGTAAGCCCGCTATTTATTACTCTAAAATAACCAAGTTTTACTTAAACCGGTATTAAATTTTAGTTTCACCGCATCGCGCTTTTCATCCCTTCCCTACTGACATATAACTACATATACAAAAACCAAACAGGGAATAAAAATGAAGACGCTTTTAGCACTTAGTTTAAGTAGCAGTTTATTACTTGGTAGTAGCCAGTTAGCTTTTGCAAAGGACAACACATTACAGCTACAAGATGTGTTTAATCTTGAATACGCCAATCAAATTGATATAACAGACGATGGTAAAACGGTGTACTTTGTACGTAACCGTATGGATATAAAAACGGACCGCAAAGTCAATAACATTTGGTCAGTTGATTATAAAACTAAACAACTGCAACCGCTTACCTCGGGCGTGCATATGGATCACTCCCCGGTACTATCGCCAGATGGGCAACGCCTTGCATTTATATCTAACCGCGATGGCAGCAGCCAAATTTATATGAAGTGGCTTAAAACAGGTGCTGTAGCAAAAATTAGTAACCTAACCAGCAGCCCACGCGCAATTACCTGGCATCCCGACTCTCAGCAGCTTATTTTTAGTATGTTTGTAGCAAGTAGCAGTGCACCACCTGTTAACTTACCTGGCAAGCCTAAAGGCGCTACATGGGCAGAACCTGCTAAATTTATAGACGATGTATACTACCGTGCCGACGGAGGCGGTTATAGCCAAAAAGGATTTAGCCAATTATTTGCAATAGATGCAAATGGCGGCAATGCAAAGCAGCTCACACACGATGAGTTTAATAACGCCGGCGAAGTAAGCTTTAGTAAAAACGGCAATAGCCTTTATTTTTCGGCCAATCGGCATGAGCAAAATCAACTAAAGCCCACTAATAGTGAAATATACCAGCTTAATTTAAGCACCTTAAAAATTGCTGCCATTACCAATAGAAACGGCCCGGACCAACAACCCAAAGTATCTCCCGATGGGCGTTACCTAGCCTTTACAGGGTATGATGATAAACGCACCAATTACGAAAACACGCAGCTTTATATTCGTGATTTAAAAACGGGCGATACAAAAAGCCTAACCCCTAATTTTGATAGAAGTGTGGGGCAAATTAAATGGGGTGCCAATTCAAAAGGGGTTTACTTTAGCTACGCAGACGAAGGCCAAACCGCCCTTGCCTACCAACCACGCAGTGGTAAGCGTAAAGTGCTCACCGAGCAAATAGGTAGCGTTGCGTTTGGTCGTCCTTATTCGGGCGGCGATTTTGATGTAAGCGAAGATGGCGAAATTGCTTTTACACTTGCCGATACTCAGCGCCCTGCAGATATAGCCACTATAAAACGAGGCAAAGCTCGTCGCCTCACTACACTCAATGCCGATGCGTTAGACGATAAAGAACTCGCCAACGTAGAAGAAATTTGGCTTAAATCGAACCACGACCAGTTGCCAATTCAAGGTTGGATTGCATACCCTCCTGGGTTTGATAAATCAAAAAAATACCCACTTGTTTTAGAAATTCATGGCGGCCCTGTGGCCAATTATGGCCCTCACTTTAGTACCGAGGTGCAATTGTTTGCAGCCAAAGGGAACGTGGTTTTATACATGAACCCACGAGGCAGTGACTCATACGGTAAAACGTTTGCCCAAACAATTCATCATAATTACCCAAGTAACGATTTTGATGATTTAATGAGCGGCGTTGATGCGCTAATAGCGAAAGGCTTTATTGATGAGTCTAAACTATTTGTAACAGGTGGCTCGGGCGGTGGTGTATTAACCGCATGGATTGTAGGGCACACCGACAGGTTTGCAGCAGCAGTGGTGGCTAAACCCGTTATTAATTGGATCAGCTTTGTACTAACTGCCGACTTTTATCCATTTTTTGCCGATTACTGGTTCCCAGGTAAACCTTGGGATCATATTGAGCACTATATGAAACGCTCACCTATTAGCTATGTAGGTAACGTAACAACGCCCACTATGCTTTTAACAGGGGAGGCAGACTACCGTACCCCTATTTCTGAAACCGAGCAGTTTTACCAAGCCCTTAAGCTGCAAGGTGTTGATACCGCCATGGTGCGTATTCCTAATGCATCACACGGTATTACGTCGCGCCCTTCTAATTTAATGACCAAGGTAGCCTACATTCAATGGTGGTTTGATAAACACTCAAACAAAAAATAAGCTTCGTGTTTAGGTTTTAAAATAGCCACACCTACGTGGCTATTTTTTGTAGTTAACCAACGCTTAGGTCAATTAATGCAAAACTGTAAACCCCCTTTACAGTTTTGAGCTTATCCATATCGGACTTAGGTGTTTTTCAGTTAGTAAAATTTCGGTTTATTGTAATTTTAATCGTTTGAGTTGGTAAAAAATCGGTTTGAACCACTGTTTATAAGCACTCAGTTAGTAAAAAATTGTTTTATAAAGGCACTAGGTTAGTAAAATTTCGGTTTATTATTTTACTTATACTTAGTAAAACAGCTAAAAACAGCCTTTTAATAGGGGGATTTTGCACTTTAAAGCGGCTTTACAGTAAAAAAGCAGCCATATAGCTGTACTTAATATCTACCTAGTTAAATTGTGATCCAGACTAAATTTAGCCGAGTCCGATTTATATTAATACAATAAAAAAAGGGCCTTACGGCCCTTGAGTAACACTATCTAGAAAAGTTAAAACTGGTTCATGGTATTATCTTCACCACCGGCTTTAAGTGCGTTTTCACCAGAGAAGTACTCTTTGTGCGTATCGCCAATATTAGACCCAGCTAAATCTTGGTGCTTAACTGAGGCTTGTTCGCGGCGGATTTCTTGACGTTGTACATCACGTACATAAGCAAGCATGCCCATATCACCAAAGTAACCTTCTGATAAAATATCGGTGCTTAGTGCAGCCGTATGGTATGTAGGCAGTGTAATTAAGTGATGGAAAATACCCGCTTCACGTGCACCATCGCGCTGGAAGTTTTGCACTAATACATCCGCTTCAGCAGCAAGCTCTGTATCGTCCATTTCTGGCGCCATTAGGCCTTTATTATCACCTAGGCTTGGGTAAGCGCTCAAGTCGCGACCCGCTTCTTGCCACTCTTGGTACACTTGCTCACGGAACTTAAGCGTCCAGTTGAATGACGGTGAATTGTTATAAACAAGCTTAGCATCAGGTACTTGCTCTTTAACGCGGTTAACTAGCTCTGCAATTTGTTTAACATGTGGTTTTTCGGTTTCAATCCACAATAAGTCAGCGCCCGATTGTAAGCTTGTTACACAATCTAGTACTACGCGGTCTTTTTCAGTGCCTTCGCGGAACTGGTATAAACCGTTTTCTAAACGCGTTGGCTTACATAATTGGCCATTAATTTTCATTGCCGTATCACCTTCGTTTAAATCATCTACACCGTTAATAGGTGTGGTTTCTAAAAACGCGTTGTACTGGCTAGCTAAGTCTCCTGGCGTTTGAGACACAGGCACTTTTTGCGTAAGGCTTGCACCTAATGAGTCGGTACGCGCAACAATAATACCGTTATCAATACCGAGTTCTAAAAATGCGTAACGTACAGCGTTAATTTTTGCTAAAAAATCTTCGTGCGGTACAGTTACTTTACCTGCTTGGTGACCACATTGTTTAGCGTCAGACACTTGGTTTTCTATTTGAATGGCACACGCACCTGCTTCAATCATCTTTTTAGCAAGTAAGTAGGTTGCTTCTTCGTTACCAAAACCAGCATCAATATCGGCAATAATAGGCACTACATGTGTCTCAAAATTATCAATTTTATCAAGCACCGCTTGCACATCGCCGCCATTGGCTTTCGCTTCGTCTAGATCATTAAATAAGTGGTCTAGTTCACGGGCATCGGCTTGTTTTAAAAACGTATAAATTTCTTCAATAAGCGCAGGCACTGAGGTTTTTTCGTGCATGCTTTGATCCGGTAACGGGCCAAATGCAGAGCGAAGTGCAGCAACCATCCAACCACTTAAGTAAACATAACTGCGCTTAGTTGTTTTTTGATGACGCTTTATTGCCATCATCATTTGTTGCGCAGTAAAACCATGCCAACAACCTAAAGACTGTGTGTATTGGCTGGTGTCTTTATCGTAAGCGGCCATATCTTCACGCATTACATCTGCGGTGTATTGTGCAATTTCAATCCCTGTACGAAAGCGGTTTTGTAAACGCATGCGACTTGCATATTCAGGGTTAATGGCTTTCCATGCGCTACCTTGAGATTGGCAAAGTGTTGCTAGAGTATCGGTTTCACGTGTGTATGTTGTCATAATAAAATCCTTCGAACGGGTCTATAAATTATTTAAATTATTGTGAGAGTGGCTAGGAGTGTGTGCTCCGTATCGCTTAATTCAACATTAGGCTTATTTTTTAGATTTAGTAAATTTATAGTTGTTATTACCGCTATATTTTTTGTGAATGGCTAAAAAGCACGCACTGAGCCTTTTTTGCGTTATTGTTGCTTTAACGCACACAACAACACCGCGACCGTTTAAGGAAGGTAAACATGGCACACACTCTCACACACTCAGGGCTAAGCGTAGATACACAGCTGGCCAACTTTGTAAAAACACAGCTACTCCCAGGCACTCATTTATCTGAGCAGCAATTTTGGCAAAGCTTTGCAAACATAGTACAAACGCTTACCCCGAAAAATAACGCTCTTTTAGCTAAGCGCGAGCAGCTACAACAACAAATAGATGACTACCATAAAACAAATAAAACGTGGGATAGCGCGCAGTACCAAGCGTTTTTAACAGACATTGGCTACCTAGTACCAGAGCCTGCAGACTTTGCCATTGAAACCCAAAATGTAGAGCCCGAAATAGCACTCAGCGCAGGCCCTCAGCTTGTTGTGCCTGTTAGCAACGCACGTTTTGCGCTTAATGCGGCTAACGCGCGCTGGGGTTCGTTATACGATGCGCTATACGGCACCGACGTATTAAGTGAAGACTACGGCGCTGAAAAAGGCACTACGTATAATCCGGTTCGTGGTTTTAAAGTAATGGCGTATGCGCGCCAGTTTTTAGATAAGGCCCTGCCCCTTAAAAATGGCTCACACATAGAAAGCACCAACTACTCAATTGTTGAAGGCGCCTTGTCTATCACCCTAAGAGACAGCTCGCATACTCAACTAAAAAACCCTGAGCAACTTATTGGCTACCAAGGCGAGGCGCAAAACCCAAGTGCTATTTTATTAAAAAACAATGGCCTGCATGTAGAGCTGCAAATAGACCATCACCACCCTATTGGCCAAGCCGACAAAGCAGGATTAAAAGATGTTTTGCTTGAAGCTGCACTAACAACCATTATGGATTGCGAAGACTCTGTTGCCGCAGTAGATGCCGAGGATAAAGTACAAGTTTACAAAAACTGGCTGGGTTTAATGCAAGGTAACTTGGTTGAATCGTTTAAAAAAGGCGATAAAACCATAGAGCGTACTTTACAAAGCGATAGGCAATATACAGCTCTTGATGGCAGCAGCCTTACGCTTAAAGGCCGCAGCATGATGTTTGTCCGTAATGTCGGCCACTTAATGACAAACCCTGCTATTACCGACATTTACGGCCAACCCGTATTTGAGGGCATTATGGATGCGATGTTTAGCGCAACCGCAGCCCTGCACGATTTAAATAAAAAAACAGGCATTAAAAACACCAGTGCGCAAAGTATCAATATTGTAAAACCCAAAATGCATGGCCCTGAAGAAGTTGCTTTTACAAATACGCTTTTTAGCATGGTAGAAGAAGCACTTAGCTTGCCAAAAAACACCCTAAAAATGGGGATTATGGATGAAGAGCGCCGTACTTCAGTAAATTTAAAAGCCTGTATACACGCAGCCAAAGCGCGCGCGGTGTTTATAAATACTGGCTTTTTAGACCGCACGGGCGATGAAATTCATACCTCTATGCACGCAGGGGTCGCTTTGCCAAAAGCCGCTATTAAAGCTCAGCCGTGGATCAAAGCATACGAAGACCGTAACGTTGATACAGGCCTTGCCTGCGGCCTAAGCGGTAAAGCACAAATAGGTAAAGGTATGTGGCCAATGCCAGATAAAATGGCACTTATGATGGAGCAAAAGCTTGCTCATGTGCAATCTGGCGCTAATACCGCGTGGGTGCCCTCGCCTACCGCAGCCACTTTGCACGCTATGCATTATCACGATGTAGATGTATTTACCGAGCAAAAAGAAATTGCCAAACGAGGCATGGCAAGCCTTACTGATTTACTTACACCGCCTTTAATGGCACAGCCGAAAACGCTCAGTAAAGAAGATATTCAAAGTGAGCTTGAGAACAATGCACAAGGCATTTTAGGCTACGTAGTACGCTGGATAGACCAAGGTATTGGCTGCTCAAAAGTGCCTGATATTAACCACATAGGCTTAATGGAAGACAGAGCAACCTTGCGTATTTCAAGTCAACATATGGCAAATTGGCTACAGCATGGGGTGTGTACTCAACAACAAATAGAGTCGATTATGGCTAAAATGGCTAAAGTGGTTGATGGCCAAAATGAGCACGACAGCGCGTATAAGCCAATGGCACAAAGCGAAGAGTCACTAAAAAATAGTATTGCTTATCAAGCCGCTTTAGCACTTGTATTAGAAGGTGCTAAGCAGCCAAGTGGCTACACCGAGCCCTTATTACACAGTTACCGCTTAAAATATAAAGCAAAACACTATAACCTAGCTGAATAGTTAACATTAGTTTAATAGCAAAAAAGCGCGTTTTGCCTACACAAAACGCGCTTTTTGTTTATTAGGGCGTGTTGATCTTTGCAGATTGAAATTTGTTCAACCTAGGCAGAACCCAAAAGGGCAGCGTATGTTTGGCATTTATGCTACGTTATCGCCTATTTATGGGGAATAACCACACTTCATAGGCTCTGCCTTGCCTAAAAACCAAACATACTGCTGCAAATTCAAGCGCCAAAGGTCAACACGCCCTAGTACCGTTATTTATTTAGTGCGCACTGTACCAAGCGCTAAATTAATTTTTAATTATTGCATTGTGATACACGTTTTGAACGTCATCACAGTCTTCAAGCATGTTGATGAACTTGTCAAAATTAGCAATAACTTCTTCATCTTCAATTTCTACATGCACTTGCGGAACAAACGTAATTTCATCTACTTCAAAGTTAATCCCTTCAAAGTTTTCCTCAAGCGCTGTTTTCGCTTTATAGTACTCAGTATGGGGTGCAAATACCGACACTTTACCATTTTCAACTTCCACATCGGTTACATCAACATCGGCCATCATTAGTGCTTCAAGGACCACTTCGTCATCGTCACCGGCAAAACCAAGTACAGCAAGGTGATCGAACATATGTGCAACACAGCCCGGTGTACCAATTTTTGAATCTGTTTTGGTAAACGGTAAACGTACATCTTTAATTGTACGGTTTGGGTTGTCGGTTAAGCAATCAACAATAACCATGCAGTTGCCTGGGCCATAGCCTTCGTAACGTGCGGGAGAATAATCTTCCCCTGCCCCACCGGCTGCTTTTTCAATTGCTTTTTCTATTACGTGAGCAGGAACCTGGTCTTTTTTTGCTTTTTCAATTAGACGACGCAGTGATTGATTGACATCGGGGTCTGGTTCGCCATTTTTAGCGGCAACATAAATTTCTTTACCGTACTTTGAGTTAACTTTAGTTTTTGCGTTGGCTGTTTTAGCCATCGAGCTCTTACGGACTTCAAATGCTCTGCCCATCTTGTGCCTCTAATCAATACGTTAATTTTGCCATATTTTACCAATTCAAACCCTATTGGGCTAGGGTCTGTTGAACTTTACAAACTGAATTTAAAACAACCTATTTGCTAAATAAATAAGGCCGAGCCTATGCAAATAATACAGGAGTAATTACACAAAAATAAAAGCTAAGCGCTATTTAACATAACTCTACTTTTTGTGAGTAACTTTCGACTAAAGTAACTAACTCTGTAAATTCACGTAAAACGTAATCAGCTTGGTCGGCATAAATAGGCACCGCGTTTGGCGCGTACAAACAAGCGCGCATATTTGCATTATGTGCTGCTTGAATGTCGTATAAAAAATCCCCTACGTATAACAAGTTGCTGGCGTTTATATTCCAAAGCGTGGCAATTGCATTTAAGGCACTGGGATCGGGTTTGGCTGGGGCATCGCTACGGGTTAATACCGTTTCGATAGGTAGCGGGTTATTTTGTAGCTTTATTGCTGCCGCTTTATCAAAATTGCGGGTAACAATAGCCATAGGAATATTTTTAACTTTAAGGGCGTTAACAGCTTCGGTTACGCCTGGCAATATAGTAGCAAACTGAGCGTCTTGCAGCTCGTGCTGGTGCACTATATTCATCGCTTCTTCACGCATGTAGGGCGATGGAAGCTGGGCAATATAATCAAGTAGGTCTTGCTCGCATGGGCAACCTATTTGTGCTTTTATAAGAGAGAAATCTAACTCAGACGATACTAACGTGCCATCTAAATCAAATATAACTCCTTGAATAGCCTCTACTTGAGCTTTCATATCATTCCTTGAATGGGGTAAAAATCAATACAACATGTGTACACATAATGACTCTACTTCATGAGAATAATTTAGCAAATGTTTATCAAACAAATTATTAGAAAAGTATTCACTTATCTATTACTTAGCCTTATAAACACCAATTAATTACTAAAATTCTACGAACAGCTAGTAGTAACAGATCAAAAATGAACACAGCATAAACAAAAGGAGAATACGCGCACATAAACTGCAGTGCGCGTAGGTTGGGGAAGTACTTATTGCTCGAACTTAGCCTCGAGCCAGGTATCGTTTTGGGTAAAGTGAAGGGTTTTAATCTTACCTTTACCTTCTACGTTTACCATATTTACTTGAGAAGGCCATAAGTCACGCAGTGCGCCATTACTCATTTTTATGCCTTCAATCCCTTTTGGGATAGGAGCTTCTTGATACACCCAAAAAAACTTTCCATCAATTTGCGCACCGACTTGGCTAAGCGTTAATGGCTTACCCTTTAAGGTTTGCAGCGCAACATGCGACTCAACATACTCTACAAAACGTTGTTGGTCGGCCTTGTTGCTAATGATATCGGCTTTTCCATTAAATAAATGCGCTACAGCATGCTCAGTATCATGTAAATAAAAGCGATGCATAAGCTCAATATTGTTAGTGCGTTTATTAAAAAGCACCGTAGTAACCGATGACTTTAGTTGATGCGCCATACTTGGCGCAGCAACTAAAAGGCAAACAATAATAAGCAAAAAGCGCATTATTGTTGCTCCTCACCATCTTTTTTCTCGTCTTTTTTAAGCTCAGTTTTAATGTCTTGCATAATATCTCGACTTACTTTCGCTTTACTCTTTTTCTTTTTATACACTTCAATACGTGAAGGAATAATACGACGAGGGTAGTTGTTGTTCTCAACATCTACATCAGCTGTTTCCCAGCGAGGGTCAACGCTTACCGATACCAATGGCTTATTTTTATCTGTAACAATAAGCTTTTGTACATTTTTGTGATTACGGCGCCAAATTTCAGCCGGAATGTAACGCTCTTCGGTTGTGCCATCTTCATAAGTTAGCTCTAATAAAATAGGCATTACCAAGCCACCTAGATTTGAAAACTCCATAACATAGTAGTTTTTATCTTCTTCAAGCGCGCGATCTAGCGTTTTACGCTCCCACGGCTCTAAGCCTTTTAAAAACTTGTTGTACGCGTTTCGTTCTTTATTGGTAACAGTAAAGCGGTCGTTTTCGTCGTAAAAGTCGGTAATATCTGGATTTTTTTCAACCCAAGTTTGCTTACCTTCTTCACGGTTGCGCTTAACAAATAGTGATGTTGGTTTGTCTGCTTCTATATCGCGTAAGCGTTTAAAGTCAATATCAGGGTTTTTAGTATCTAAACGTAATTGATACACTTTATCTAACGAGATATCTACATGGTCGGTGCTGTAAAACCAGCCGCGCCAAAACCAATCTAAATCAACACCCGAGGCTTCTTCCATCGTACGGAAAAAATCTGCTGGAGTAGGGCGCTTGTATTTCCAGCGCTGTGCGTACTCTTTAAAAGCAAAGTCGAATAAGTCACGGCCTAAAATAACTTCACGTAATATATTAAGTGCCGCGGCTGGTTTAGTATAAGCATTAGGGCCTAAACGAAGTACGCTGTCTGACTGCGTCATAATAGGTACTTGGTTTTGCGATTTCATGTAGCTCACAATATCGCGCGGCTCAACACCCCACGGTATAGTTGGGTCCCATTCACGCCCTGCAACGCCATCTAAAAAGCTATTTAAACCTTCATCCATCCAGGTCCATTGACGCTCATCAGAGTTTACAATCATAGGGAAGTAAATATGGCCAACCTCGTGAATAACCACACCAATTAAAAAGCGTTTTTCAGCTTGAGAATAAGTGCGCGAGCCATCATCTTGCAGCTCTGTACGTGGGCCATTAAAAGTGATCATTGGGTATTCCATACCACCTACAGGGCCATTTACCGATTGCGCTACAGGGTATGGGTAGTCAAATGAATAGCGAGAATACACTTCCATTGTATGTACTACAGATTCAGTTGAATACTTTTTCCATAAATCGCCACCCTCTTTAGGGTAAAACGACATAGCCATCACTAAAGGTTGTTCATCGCCACCTTGCTGATAGCCCTTTGCATCCCACATAAATTTACGCGACGACGCCCACGCAAAGTCACGCACATTTTCTGCTTTAAAGTGCCATGTTTTTGTTTTATCGGTACCTTGTTTTTCGTTTTCTAACGCTTCTTCTTCAGTAACAATAAATACAGGGCGTTTTGCTGTTTCAGCTTTTTCTAAGCGGTTACGCTGCGTGCGTGTAAGCACTTTGCTTGCGTTATCTAACTTACCTGTTGCCGATACAATATGATCAGCAGGTACAGTAATTTCTACATCGTAATCACCAAACTCAAGCGTAAACTCACCACGGCCTAAAAACGGCTTGTTTGTCCATGCTTCGTAATCGGTGTACGCAGCTAAACGCGGAAACCACTGCGCAAGTAAAAATATATCGTTGCCATCTTCTTCAAAGTGCTCGTAACCAGAACGTGCACCTACGGCATCTTCTTCAACAATGTTAAAAGCAAAGTTCATACTAAACTCAGCTTCTTTGCCTGGTTTTAGCGGCTCGTTTAAATCTATACGCATTAGCGTATCAACAACAGTTACGCGCAGTTCATCGCCATTGTCATCTTTTACATTGCTAATTGTATAGCCTAACTCGTTGTCGCTCATAAATTGTTGACGACGTAGCTCACCTAAACTTAATTTAGCCGGCTTTTGCGCAGGTAAACTATTTAGCGTGCTTTTAAACGTTTTTGTGGTTTCGGCAATTGAGTCGCTTTTAAAAATATTTTGATCTAACTGTAACCACAAATATTTAAGTGTATGCGGCGAGTTATTTTTATACTCAATGCTTTGGCTTGCTGTTAAGCGGCGCTTTTTTTCATCAAGCTTTACATCTATGTCGTAATTAACACGTTGTTGCCAGTATTTTTCGCCAGGCTCACCTGCGGCACTACGATAAACATTTGGGGTAGGAAGCGCTTCGTCTAACTGGCGAAACTTATCAACGAATGAGCCTTTAGTTTGCTCAACGGATGACGCTAACACAGCGCTCGACATTGCCAAAGGCAACACAAACGCGCTTAGCGTAAGAACTGTTTTTTTCATTATGAGTCCTAGTGGAATTTTGTGAGCGTACTTTGACAAAGTTACTATTTTTGTTCAATTAATTAGCGACCAACCGCCCATTAAACACGGTAATATTCACGTTGTTTTAACATGGTTTTTGAATCAGTAAATTAAGCCGCTTTTAAAACTGTAAAGGGGGTTAACACTTTATAGCTAGTTGATGTGTATTAATTAAGGTACAAACACAGTATTTATAAGGGTTCAGGCCTAATTCATGCCATTAGCTTAGGATTAAATTAAGGTGCAAAAATATGTTGTTTAAATTGAGCTTAAATTTATAGCGTTAGCAGTGTTTACACGGTTTTAATGCGCTCAGGTTCAATACAAATTAAGCAGCATATTTAAACTAAAGGAGCCCGATATGAAATTTTACATTGTAAAAAAAGATCATCAGCTCGAAGCTATCCCTGCTGATAAAGACTTACTAGAGCGCTACGAATCAAACCAATATTCGTATGTTAATGTGGTGTCGGCATGCAATAAGCAAGATGCACTAAAACGCCTATCTACTGAACAAAAACACAGTAAAAAGTGGTTAATAATTGGCGCAAATATTGCCGTGATCTCACTAATATTAACTATTTATACGATAAATTAAAAATAGTGAAATTTTAGGTTGATATTTAGTGCATTTTATATTTAAAATCGCCCACTTTTTTTATTTGAGCATAATAAAATCGTTACAATTATTCTCAAATATGTACTTATTACCAGTAAGCAATGTGGTGGGTGTATGGATTTTTATATCCTAAAAAAACAACAAGAGCTAATAGCCATTCCAGCAAATCAGCAAAGTTGTAAGCAGTATCTAGACTCAGGTTATTTTTATATTGATAAAGTAGCCGCCTGTAACGAAACGAATGCCATAAAAGCATTGCAAGCAAAGCAAACTAAAAGTTTAAAAATGCCGCTAGGTATGGCTTTGTTAGCGCTTCCTGTCATTATTATTGCTATATATAGTTTTACCTAAACTAAAGCCCTCCCGAGGCTTGCATCTTTACTTGCCTTGGGTATATTGGCGCTCTTATGGTTTTTTCAAGAGCGCGATATGAAAGTTCTCCACACCTCAGATTGGCACCTAGGCCAACAATTTTATGAACATGACCGCCGTGATGAGCACGCTGCATTTTTTACTTGGCTACTTAGCACCCTAGTAGAGCAACACATAGATATACTTTTAGTTGCAGGCGACATTTATCATACAGCCACACCCAGTGCCAGCGCCGAAAACCAACTTTACCAATTTATAAAAGATGCTAAAAAGCGTTGCCCGCAATTGCATGTAGTTATTATTGCCGGCAACCACGACTCAGCAAATCGTATATTAGCGGCGCAGCCATTACTTGCTCAGTTTGACACCCATGTAGTGGGGCGCTTTGAAGTAACCGACCCAGCCAATACCGTGATTGAAATAAATACGCAAAATAAACGCGCTGTAATCGTCGCTATGCCTTTTTTACGTACCAGCGATATAAGTTCACTTAGTCATACTAAAAACGGCCCTAGTTACGCACAAGGCGTTGAAAAAGCCTATAAGCTTGCTCTTGATCACGCCTATAGCATTAACGCGCAAAATTCGCCGTTAATTGTAATGGGGCACTTACATGCCAAAGGCGGTGATATTTCAAGTGACTCAGAACGTAATTTAGTGATTGGTGGGGAGGAGTCTATTTCGGCCAATGTATTTGGTAACAAGGCAGACTACGTAGCACTGGGGCATTTACACAAAGCGCAGCAAGTCGCTAAAAAAGACGTTATTCGTTACAGCGGTACGCCTATTCCTATGTCGTTTTCAGAGCGTAACTACACGCACCAAGTTAATGTAATAGAATTTAAAAGTGATGAAAAACAAACTATTAGCACATCTGTAAACCCCCTTTACATTCCACGCTCTGCTGAAGTAATTATTTTACCAAAAGGGGAGTGCGTGCCATTAAGCGACTTATGCGAGCAAATTAAAGCGCTCGATACATCACAACATACTATTGCGCCTTATTTACGCGTAAAACTTAAATCAAGTGATACCGACACCACCTTTAGGGAACAAATAGAGCAAGCACTTGAGGGTAAACACGTAAAATTTTGCGGCATTGAGCGGGTACGAGAACAAACCATAACAAGCGATAACAGCGCCGTATTTGAAGATTTAAGCGAAATTGAAATGCTCAACCCATTAAACTTATTAGAACAAGCCTTTGCAAACGACAAAGATATGGCCGGCCAAGCTGTACCAGATGAGCTAAAAACACTGTTAAACGATGTAATAAGTGAGCTGACGGAGCAAGAGCAACTATGAAAATAACCGCAGTTCGTATTCATAACTTAGCCTCAATAGTCGATGCCGAAATCGACTTTACTCAAGCTCCACTAAAAGACGCTGGTTTATTTGCAATAACCGGCGACACAGGCGCAGGTAAAAGCACCTTTTTAGATGCTATTTGTTTAGCGCTTTATACTAAAACAGCGCGCTTAAAAGGCGATAAAGGCAACTTAATTGATTTTAACGGCGACAGCATAAAGCTAAACGATGCGCGTAACTTACTGCGCAGAGGCAAATGGGAAGGCTTTGCTGAAGTTGATTTTGTTGGCCAAGATAAACAATTATACCGCGCACGCTACGTTATTACCCGTACCCACAAAAAGGCAACAGGCAAGTTAAAAGTAGCTGAGCATACGTTACTAACCCTGCCCGATGAAACCCTAATAGCCGATAAAAGCCAAACCATAAAAGAAGTAGAGAACAAAATAGGGCTAAGCTTTGATCAGTTTTCGCGTGCGGTATTATTAGCACAGCACGAATTTGCAGCCTTTTTAAAAGCCACAGGCGATGAACGCGCACAACTTTTAGAGTGTTTAACCGGCACCGATAAATTTAGCTTAATAGGTAAACGTATTTTTGAGCGTAATAAAGCGCTAAAAGATCAATATGAATTACTTAATGCAAGCCTTGCAAGCTACACCTTATTAAGCGATGACGAATTAAGTGCTAAACAAACCCTGCGCGATGAGTTACTTAAAAAAATTGAGCAAACTAAAAAAACGCATGCAGCAACAGAGCAAGACTTAAATTGGTATAAACAATCAGCTAGCTTATCGCAGACACTAGAACACGCAGTAGAGCAGCAACAACACGCGCAACAACAGCTTGATGCAATAGCAAAGCAAAGTGAGCAAGCTAAACAAGCACAAAGCGCCCTTGAAATAAAAGACAACCGCAAACGTCATGAGTACTTAACGGCGCAAAACAAAGCACTTAGTACGCAAATAAGCGATTTAAAAGCGATTGACCATGCTGCGCTTATAAAAGAGCAGGCCGCAACACTTACAACAAAGCAAAGCGAGTTAAAAACAGCGCAAGAGCAAAAGCAAACGGCAGAGCCAATTATTGCAAAAGCCCGCGAGCTCGACAGCCAACTTGCTATACACGCACAAACTATTACAAGCCTGACTCAGCAAAGCGAAAAAGAGCAGCAGCAACTTAGCGAATTACAAACGCAGTACACGCAAAGCCAACATGCACTCGATGAGGCAACAAAACTCAGCACTGGGCATCAAACGTGGCTAAACGAGTACACGCAGCTTAAACCATTGGCTAATGATTGGAATTATTACCAACACAGCTTTAATACGTATTTAAGTGCTAATGAGCAAATAAAGGCAACCGCTTCGCAAAACCAACAGCTGTTAGAAGAGCAAACTAAACAAGCGACACTGTTGGCTGAACAAACTAAAAAAGTAGAGTTGCAAGAGCAACAACTTGCGCATCAACAAAAAGATCTTAACCAGCTAAGTGAGCAACAACGCCAATTTAATATTGAACAATGCGATAGCAAACTTAAAAATATTGAATATTTAAAAGATCAGCGCTTGCGCTACCAGCAGTTTAATCAAGAAATAAAACACAGCACACAACAACAAGCGGCGGTTGCGGCCAAGCTTGTACACAGTGAGCAAACGCAAACAACATTGCAACAAAGCTTAGCCTCGTGCGAGCAAGCACTTAAACACAGTGAATACGCATTAAACCAAGCTCGCCTGCGTGCCAGCGAAAACGTAGAGCATTTACGCACGCAGCTTACCCCTAACGAGCCATGTGTAGTGTGCGGGGCAAAAGAGCACCCGTATGCAAGCAGCCAAAACCCGCAATTAAATAACCTAATAGCCGATTTTGAAACAAGTTATAACCAAGTTAAGCAGCAACACGATAGCGCCCAAGCTAAGCTGCATCAGCACCAAACTCAACATGCTGTACTTGTCACTGAGCACGCTCAATACAGCCAAGCTATACAGAGCGCACAGGCAAAGCAGCTAGAAATTAAAACAACAATGCAAGGGGCACGTACAGAGCTTAACGACTTAACAGCACAGCAGCTTGATGAAACATACGCCCAGCTCAGCAGTCAAAAGTCGCACTATTTTGAATCGCAAAAACAGCAAACAGCCCTGCAAGAAAAAGTAAATCAGCTAATAAATAACTTAAAAGCCGAGCAACATACACAGCAGCAATTGCATAATCAGCATGTTGAATTAACCAATAAGCTTGGCCAAATAAACACTAAGCATGCAGAGCTAAATACGCAAGTTAACGAGCTTACCAGCACCCTTAACGCACAGTTTGAGCACAGTGACTTTTGGCAGCAATTGCAAAATAACACGCTTAATATGAGCGATTTAAGCCAGCAGGTTGAGCTGTACAAGCAAACACAGGTTCAGCTTGAACAAAGTCAAAAACAAATAGACAGCGCTAATCAGCAATTACAGCAACTCACACCGTTAATTGCTAAAAGTGAGCAAGCGCTTAAAGTTTTAAACGACGATTTAGCCAAGGCGCAACAGCTGCAAAATACCACACGCACAGAGCGCCTTGCTTTATTTAACAACGAGCCATTAAGTGCCGATGATTACCAAGCAAAACTTAATGCGCAGCTTGAGCAGTGCCAAAAGGCGTTACATACAAGCCAACAAGCCCACGACAGCGCAATTAAAAAACGCGATGAGCACGCTATAACACTCAAAAACATTGAGCAGCGCTTGGCAGAGCAAATTCAAGAGCAAAGTACACTTGAAGAGCGCTACAATGACTGGTTTAGCGACTTTAAAGCGCAATATAGCGAGGCAAATCACGAACAGATCGCTATTTTACTAACTCTGACTAGTGAGCAAATAAAAGAGCAATTAATGCAGTTTGAGCAGCGTTTAGCAGCACTTACAGACGCAAATGCAGCGCTTAAGCAACAGCAAAAGGCGCAAACAGATCACCAAAATACTAACAAGCCCGAAAAAAGCGAAAGCCAATTAGCAGAGCAAGAAACGACCTTAGCCAATGAGCAAACTGAGCTACAAAATAGTTTGCTTGGCACTAATACCGCGCTTGAGCAACACAATCAAAACGCCACAGCACTTAAAGGCAAACACGCTGAACTTGCTACCCTTAAAAAGCAGGTAGAGCAGTGGCACGTACTTAATAAAGTATTAGGGGATGCAACCGGTAAAACCATGCGTAACTTAGCGCAAACACAAACCCTTAAAATATTGCTGCATTATGCTAACAGCCATTTAAAAACCCTCAATAAACGCTACGAGCTCACTGCCATTGCGCAATCGCTCGATATAGCCATTATTGACCGCGATATGGCCGACGAACAACGCTCCGTTAATACGCTCTCTGGTGGTGAATCATTTTTAGTATCACTAGCACTGGCTTTAGGGCTTGCATCGCTTTCTTCAAACAAAGTGCAAATCAACTCTTTGTTTATTGACGAAGGGTTTGGTACGTTAGATAGCGAAACACTCAGCGTTGCTATGGACGCACTCGACTCATTACAAGCACAAGGCCGTAAAGTAGGGGTTATATCGCATGTGAGCGAAATGAGTGAACGCGTAGCCACGCAAGTACATGTAAGTAAAAAAAGTGGTGGATACTCCACTGTTGAAGTCTTATAAAGGAGTTAAAAAATGCCAACATTCACAGGCGAGCAAGCAACGCATTACAACGACCGCATTACCCGTTTAGTCCCTGGTTATGAGCTATTGCACCAACTTACTAATGCTCAACTTAAAGCAACCCTTAAAGATAACGCACATATTTTAGTCGTGGGCGCAGGCACAGGCAAAGAAATACTCGCCCTTGCCGCGCTTAACCCTACTTGGCAATTTACCGCGCAAGATACCTCAAGTGATATGCTCGCAATTGCTAAACAAGCGTTTGAAGCGCACGGCATAGCAAAGCGCGTTAATGTTATTGAAGGCGAGCTTGATAAGCTATCTACCAAGGCCGATGCGGCCCTATGCTTACTCGTAATGCACTTTTTAAAAGACGACGGCAGCAAAAAGCAGCTATTAAAAAATATTAAAGCTAATTTAAATAAAGGCGCAAACTTATTTATTAGCGATTTAATGAAACCCGAAACCGACTTTGAGCGCGAAGCACAAATTACTGTGTGTGCCGATTTAGGCTTAAGTGATGCAGGGCAAGCCTACACAGCTCAAAACTTAGACAGTGAATTTTACCCACTTGATAGAATGCGCTTTAGCGAGTTACTTAACGAGTGCAAATACGGTATTCCTAAGCTTTATTTTAAAGCGCTTGGTTTTAGCGGATACGTTGTTTAACTTATCTTGAAGGATGCGGCCTGCACCATTTAACCGTATGTTTATGGCGCGGTATGGTTTTACATTCTTTATTAGAATCGGCACTTGGCTCGCTAACATATTGCGAGCTTGGTGCTACACTGGCACAGCCTGCGGCCAATAATATCGCAAATACGGGTATTAATTTTTTCACTTCATCACCTATTAAAATCTGTATTTAAGCGCTTTGCAGTTACTGTTAATGCAGAGCGCTTATTTGTTTAATTTGCCACGTCACTCACCAATATGGCGGGTAGTTATGCATCTACAAAAATAACTTCGCCAGTAATAAAGCCATCAACCGAGCGCTCAAACGCTTTACCTACAAGCTTGCCTGGCACGGGTTGAAAACCTGGCATCATTTCGCCATATACGTCCCACGCTTCTTCAAGCACGGTAGGGTTAACCACATTAATACGCGTGCCACGTGGCATTTCCAGTGATACGCATTTTGCAAACGTATCTATTGCGCCGCTTGTTGTTGCATCGGCAATCGCAAAAGGAATCGGTTTAACGTTTAAAATACCGCTAATCAGCGTAAATGAGCCGCCATCAGCAATGTACTTTTGACCAATACGTACAAGGTTAATTTGCCCCATCATTTTGCTCATAATGGTCGTCATCCACTGCTCTTCGCTCATATCAGCAAAGGTTTCGTATTCGCATAAACCCACTGTATTAACTACCGCATCAAAGTGGCCTACTTTTTCGTACAAAGCAGTAATTGACGCTTCACTCGTAATATCAACAATATGATCTACATCGCCCGAGCGACCCGCTGTAATAACTTTATGCTTAGATAAACCGGTCAATGCCGCTTGACCCATTTTGCCCAGTGCACCGATTAAAATTACTGTTTTCATTGTTTGCTCCAATCATTCAATTTAGTGTGTAGGGGCATAATAAGGGGGTAGCTCGACAATTAGAAACAACCACTTCATGTAAGTGATACAAAAATAAATGGTAATGTGATACGTTAATAATGCTAAAACAACAAAGGCATTGGCATGAGTAAGTTAGACAGGCTAGATATAAAGCAGCTGCGTATTTTCCAGGCGCTCATTCGCGAAAAAAACGCATCAAAAGCGGCGAGTAAATTAGGCTTAACCCAACAAGCTGTGAGTGAGCAACTCAAAAAGCTGCGTGATGTATTTAACGACCAGCTGTTTTTAAGAAAAACCACCGGCTTTGTGCCAACGCCTTATGCAGAAGAGTTATCGGGAGATATAGACAAGCTGCTAAACGATTTTCAGGCATTATTAGCGCCTAAAATATTTGACCCAAAAACAGTTGATGGTGCGTTTGTAATAGCCGCTACCGACTACGCACAGCAAGTTGTTTTGCCAGCGCTTGTAAAAGAGTTAAGAGAGCAAGCGCCTAATTTAAAATTAATAATAAGAGACTTTGAACTCGATAGCCTGCACGATTTAATGGAAAACGGTAAAGTTGATTTAGCCATTGCCTTCCCCGACTACATCCCAAGTACTTACCCCATTATTAAGTTATTTGAGGAGCAACATATTTGCGTTACTTCAGCTAACTCATCAATAGCAGGCACAAAACCAACCCTTGCACAAATAGCCAGTTACCCAAGCATTATAGCCTCGCCTTCGCGCCCAAATTTTAAAGGCTCTATTGACGATTGGTTTAAAAGCTTTGATTTAACGCGCAATGTTGTTGTATCGGCACCGTGTTTTTCAATTGTGCCTATGTACCTAGAAACCACCGACTCCATCGCGTTTTTACCCTCACGCGCGGTAAGCTCCGAACTGGTAAAGATAGAGCTACAGCAGCTGCCAGCCCCGTTTGATGTAATAGCGGCGTGGCATCCACGCTACAATAAAAACCCACTGCATAAATGGGTAGTGTCAAAGTTAGTGGTTGAGTAATTTGGATATATTAACTCTGATCAAACGCTTAAGACAAGCTCATCCTAAAACGTAGGTCGGTTAAGCGAAGCGCCACCCGATGCGCTAATATCCACATCACCTAACATGTTGCTGTGCCCGCAAACTCAAGAAATTTCACCAAGTGCTTTCATCGCGGCCTGCGCTTTATCGGTTTGTACAAAAATATGATCGTGATAAAACGCAGCTACTACGTTAGCGCTTATATTATGCTCGGTTAATTTGGCCGATACCGCAGCGGTTAACCCAACAGCCTCAAGGCTTGAATGCACATTAAGGGTAATTAAATTATATTTAGCTTCATAAGTAATACCGGCTTTATTGGCGGTATCTGCATTTAAAATAAGGGTTAGGCCTTCTTCTTCAACGTAACTGGCAAGCGGGTTTAAATGAACGTAGTCAGCAAGGCTGCCTGCTAAACAACAAAATATATATTCACCTTGTTTAAGCTCGGGGTTCATTGATTTTAATAACGTATTTAGCTCTAAAATTCCCGCCATGTTGAGTCCTTACATTTTTAATTAGATGTTTTAAGCTTGGCAACTAGCTCGCTTAATCGGGCTATTTTAATATTACTTAACTGCCGGTAATCAAAGTACGGGCACACGATAATGTTATTCGTTGTATCAATTGCAAACTCATCGTCTAACCAATTAAATTGCGCATTAAGCTTACCTTGCTGTAATAAGTTTTTAGCATGGGTTCGCCCAGCAATAATATGCAGTTGGTTTTTATTTGTGCCGTTAATAATGGGCGCACTAAATAACAGTGCTGTTTTACTGTTTTTTTGCAGTAAAAATGTATCGCGATACGCTTGCCAGCTAGCGGCTTGTTTAGCAAAGTTGTAATGCTCACTCGGTAGCGCAAACAACACTTTAGCGTATACGTTAAACACTTTACGCCAGCCATTACCACAGTGCTGGTTTATGGTATTTATTTGCTCGTTTATTACAGGCTCAACACTGTGTAGAGTTGCAAAGTAGGGCATAGGCGGCGCTTTTGCCACATAAACGGCTACGCTAAAGGCTTGCTCACCTAAGCCAATTAGTTGCTCACTCACACTAGCTCGCCTTTTTTTGCGCTAAAATACGGTCGAGGTTATTGGCAAAGTTTTGGCGGTCGGTTTGGCTAAGCGGTGGTGGCCCGCCACTCATTTCTACGCCGCTTGAGCGCATGGTATCCATAAAGTCGCGCACGTTTAATAACGAGCGAATATTCTCTGGCGTGTAAAGCTCACCACGCGGGTTAAGTGCTTGGCCACCGTTATCTATAACTTCACTGGCTAGCGGTATGTCGCCAGTAATAACTAAATCGCCTTTTTCTACGCGTTTTACTATTTCGTCATCGGCCACATCAAACCCGCTCGAAACCTGTACGCGGCTTATAAATTTTGAAGGCGGAATGCGCATTGCATGGTTAGCTACTAAAATAGTTGGTGTTTGCGTGCGCTCAGCGGCTCTAAAAAGTATTTCTTTTATTACCACAGGGCATGCGTCGGCATCTACCCATATTTTCATGCTTAAATCTTTTAATTGCTCTAGTATTTAGCTGATCCTATAGCAATTTATTTTAATCGGCTAGCAAACTTTATTGGCTTAGAGCCGTACAAACAACATCACTTTTAAAAAGGAGCTTTCATGAAGGCCATTACGACTATTTTACTCATTACAGGGTTATTTTTACTCACCGCCTGCACAAGCGCACCAGGGGGCATTACTCCAGTTAAAAACTTTAACCTAGAGCAGTACAAAGGTAAGTGGTACGAAATTGCCCGCCTTGATCACTCATTCGAAGAGGGTATGGAGCAAGTAACCGCGACTTACACCGTAAATGACGATGGCACAGTAAAAGTGCTCAACAAAGGTTTTATAACTGAAGAGCAAAAGTGGGATGAAGCACAGGGCTTAGCTAAATTTGTAGAAGGCACTGACACAGGCCATTTTAAAGTCTCGTTTTTTGGCCCATTTTATGGTGCTTACGTTATTTTTGAATTAGACCAAGACGACTACCAATATGCGTTTATTACAAGTTATAACCGCGACTTTTTATGGTTTTTATCGCGTACACCGACCGTTAGTGACAAGCTTAAACAACATTTTATAGCTAAAGCAAGCAAACTAGGCTTTGCTACAGAGCAAGTTATTTGGGTTAAACAGTAGGTTATTTAGCTATGTAAAGGGGCTTTACAGTTGTTGAGCAAATGATTGTTACAGCTGTAATAAAACGATCACCTCACTGTAAGGTAAGTTAAATATGTTCGGGCTATATTAGCTGCACTTGCAACGAGACATGCAAGTGTTGGACATACTGAATATCCCCCTATTGTTGGCAAGCTTTATAGCTTGCCATTTTTTTGCCTAAAATTAATGGCTTTCTTTGGATCAGGTTTTTACTAACTAAAGTGAATTTACTGCCAGTAATAGCCCTGATAAGCCAATCAGTAACATATTTAAAAAGCTAAATGGCTTAATCAACTTTTCTATAAAATTATAAAAAATCGTTATAATTAATACACTTAGACCCATAAAGCCACAAAACAGTAAAGCACCGTATCCCTGCTGCGTAACCACGCAGAACAATAAACTTAGTAAAATACTGATCCAAGCAACTATTAGTAGCAAATTACTTTGCAGCTTAGAGGGACGCGTTGTAAACACCGTTTTAAAATGCGCTGGTTTTGCCAAAGCAAAACCATTAAAAGCAAACAAACAGAGGCTAAAGCTAAGTAAATCAATCATACTTTTTGCCTCTTTTTATTATCGGCTAGGTTATTAGCTGTTTTTTTAGATGCGCTAGAAGCAGTACGTAATTTTTCGGTTTGTACTAAAAACAGTATGCTAAACAGTAAAAATACCGCATCGAAAATAAACAAGGCCCATTGTTTATTAAGTAAGTAGCTCACTATATTGCCCTGTGTGGTGAGCGCATTTATTGCCGGTACACTCAAACAGGCGAGGGCATTTATGGCTGCCATTACACGCCATTGCAGCCTATCGCGCTTTAAAAGTGCCATAACGGCAACCACTAACCACGCTAAAAAGAACGCTGTAACTTCTTTTTCACCACGCCCTGCTACGGTCGGGCTAAGTAATCTATTGGCAATAAAAAAGGCGCAGGTAGCCAGTGGTAAACCCATGATGGTGGCAAGGTTTAAAGCTTCGACTAATTGTAAGCCAAATGAGGCTTTACCCTTATTACGCTCGCGTATGCGTTTAGCCCACATTATGCAGCCAGAGCCAATCATTACGCAGCCTGCAATACCGCCAAGTACGTATAACCAGCGCAGTAAAGGCGTAGCAAAGCGCCCTGTATGCATAGAGTTAAGTGATTCATAAAGTGCTTTACTACTGCTAAGTTCGTCATCAGTTTGTGCAACTAATTCGCCCGTAGCACCACTAAACAAAAGCCGCGGAGATTGATCGCGAAGCGCCTTTGCAGGGCTTACCAATACCGTTACTGTTGAAGCGGCCATATTCGGTTTACTAACCTGAACACGCGTAATATCTGCACTAGGCCACTTGGTATAAACTTGATCCAAAATAGTGTTTATAGGGAGCAATTCTGCACTGCCTTGGGCGTTATTAGTCACGTTATTGCTAGGTGTTACATCGTTAAAAAAGCCACGCATACCCTTGTCGTAAGTCGTTAACGCAGGGTAGGGGAACAACATAAATATAAGCGTAATGATGCCTGTGTAGGTAATCATTAAATGAAACGGTAGGGCAAGTACCGAGCTTAAATTATGTGCATCTAACCAGCTACGAGCCCCTTTATTGCGCCTAAAAGTAAACATATCTTTAAATATGCGCTTATGAATAACCACGCCCGAAATTATTGCCAGCAGCATAAAAAAGCTGGCAAAACACACTACCCAGCGCCCTGTTATGGCATCTAAATAATAAAGCTGATAATGCAACCGGTAAAAAAAGTTACCGCCTTTACTTTCAACAAAAGAAGGCAGCGCTTGCATGGTGTTTGGGTTTAATTGGGTATTTACAAACTGGCTGCGGCGCTGCCCCGGCTCTTTAGGTTTTGCATAGCCATATACCAAATATGGTATTCGCTCTTCAGGCAAGATAATACGCCAACTAGGGGAATTTGCAGCGTGCTGATTTAAATAATCAAAGCCCTTTATAATTTGCTGCCTTTGCGCGGCCACTCTGTCGGTTTGGGCTTGCACATTGTGTATAGCCGGCTGATTCCACAAGTTTATTTCATCTCTAAAAAAGCTCGCTGTGCCTGCAAAAAATATTACGTAAATAATCCAACAGGTAAGTAAGCCCACCCAGGTATGTAGCCAGGTCATCGACCTAAAAAAACTGTCTTTCATAGCCAACCCTTCAGTAATGCCAATACAGCAACAAAAAAACCTGTGCTTAGTAAAATACTGATCCAAACAGTTTTTAACGACTTAACCGAAAACGCATAAATAAACACTGCGGCGTAAATTAAAATACTGATAGACACACACAGTAATACGGCATCTTGCTTAGGAATGGGCAGCAGTACACTTAATACTGAAATACACGCTGAGGTAAACGCATAGCCACCCACTATGGCAATAATAAAACGCAAAAATACTAACACTCTATAGCTTTGGGCCACCTTTAAAAGCGCAGCTAGGTTAGTTTTTGTAAAAGGTGCTATGTGCAGAGGTGCCTGCATAGTTAACAAATCCCTTATTCAAATACGAGGATAAAAATAAGGCGTTATTATAAAGCTTACAAATACAAAAGATAGCGATTCTCATTTGTATATTCTAGTTAATTTAACATTAGTGCCTAGCATGTTAGTAAAATACTGATCTCTGCCGTTTTAGGGTTATTGCTTAGCTAATTACGAAGGTTTACAGTGGTCAATACTGGCAAGCCAAAGAGTAAATTTAAAATGAGCAACCACGAAAAACTAAATTATGTAGAGTTTCCCGCGTGCGATTTAACAGCTACAAAAAGCTTTTTTACTAACGTGTTTAACTGGCAATTTACCGACTATGGCCCAGGGTATACGGCATTTAGCGGCCAAGGGCTTGATGGTGGCTTTTTTAAAGCACCGCTTAAATCACTTACTCAACATGGGGCCGCACTGCTGGTGTTTTACAGTAACGACATTCACGCAACCTATAAAAAAGTAGCGCAATATGGCGGCAAAATAGTAAAACCTATTTTTGAGTTCCCCGGTGGCTGCCGCTTTCATTTTACCGAGCCCAGTGGTAACGAATTTGCCGCATGGTCAGAAAAACAATAATATATCAAATAATTAGCTGTTATTTTCAAGTGAGATCACGATTTTACCAACTAATAACTAATTTGAGTAAAATAAACCGATTTTTTACCAACTCATCAGGTCTAAATGGCCATTTAGAACAAAATTTAAGCATTTAAGGCCAAATTTATATGGATCCGATCAATTTAATTGAGCAAGTTAGTAAATGCGTGATCTGTGAACCTCATTTACCGTTAGGTGCTCGCCCCGTTATACAATTTAATGCCAATGCGCGTATTTTAATTGCCGGCCAAGCACCGGGCCTAAAAGTACACGAAACTGGCAAGCCCTTTAACGATGCCAGCGGAAACCGCCTACGCGAATGGCTTGGGCTAAGTGTTGATGAGTTTTATGATCCGCAAAAAATAGCTATTTTACCTATGGGCTTTTGTTACCCTGGTAAAGGTAAGTCGGGCGACTTACCCCCGCGTAAAGAATGTGCACCTGCTTGGAGAGCGCAATTACTGGCCGCTCTGCCAAATTTAGAGCTAACAATCGTGCTCGGTAAATACGCGCAGGCTTATCATTTACCGCATACTAAAAACAGGCCCTTAACCGAGTTAGTAAAATCGTGGCGTGAATATTGGCCGGAGCATTTGGTGCTACCACACCCAAGCCCACGCAATAATATTTGGCTTAAAAAGAACCCATGGTTTGCACAAGATGTACTGCCAGAACTTGCTGAGCGCGTTGCTGCAATATTAAATGAAGAACCACAATGAACAACTATAAATCAAACGGTTATATGCTTGTAAAGGGGCTTTACAGCACCGAAGAGCTAAATAAAATTAAGCTCCTAGTTAATGCCTTTCATACACAGTGGAAGGTTAATAACCGTGAGTTTTATCAATCCCGTGCCATTAATAGCTCGGGCATAACAAATAGTGAATATTTAACAGCGCAGCAAAACGAAACCTTATTTAGTTTAATAGCTGATAACAAATTAATTAAGTGTGTAAAACAGGCGATTAGTGAGCCACTGTTTTTAAATACTCAGTTATTTTTTAATCCCGTTAATGTTACACAAAAAAATTATTGGCATCGCGATATGCAATACCATTTAAATGTGCAAGAGCAACAAGCTGCGTTAAACGGGCCCGACGTAGTGCACTGCCGATTAGCCCTTGAAGACGAACCAGGTATAGAGCTTGTGCCCCACTCGCATAAAAATTGGGATACACCAGAGGAGCTAAATGTACGTTTTGCAAAAAATAATAAACTGCCAAGCGATAACCTAACTACAGGCAAAGTCATTAAACTTAATGCGGGAGACTTACTGTTGTTTTCAGCCAATATGATTCACCGAGGCTTATACGGCAAAAACCGCTTAGCACTGGATATTATTTTTTGCGAAAATGCGCCACAGCTTACTGCCTTTATCAATGCAGCAAACACCCCAAGCTCGGCAATAGCAAATAAAACCGCTAATCCGCAAGTATTTTTTAACCCACTTTAAACCCGCTATAACCCCATTTAAGACAACACTTTTTCGCTTAACTATAAATATTACTAATAGTGCTGAATAAATAAACATCACTGTTATTTATTTTAAGACTCGTCAGTATGAAATAGACGCAAAATTATCCAATAAAAATAACCTCTATAATGGAGTTGCAGCTATGACAACTGAACACACACAGTCACACACACGTTTAAAACCTGCTTTTTTAAAACAAAAAACACTTACTTTATTTACGCTCAGCGCATTAAGCGTGGGCATGGCACAAGCTGGCGAGCAAAAAATAAATAAAAGTGAGCTTGAAACCATTACCGTCACCTCGCAAAAGCGGGTGCAATCGCTACAAGATATTCCTACCTCTATTCAAGCGCTTTCTGGCGACTACCTCGAGCAAAACAGTGTTGATGATTTACTCGCCCTAAGCGAAAACCTACCCAACGTGCATATAACCGAAACCTCAAGCAGCAAACGTATTTTTGTACGCGGCATAGGCTCGGGTACTAACTCAGGCTTTGAGCAATCGGTTGCTATGTATAAAGATGGCGTGTATTTAGGGCGCGGGCATCAAGCTAAATTTCCATTTTTAGATATGCAGCGCCTTGAGCTTATAAAAGGCCCGCAGTCGGTTATGTTTGGTAAAAACGCCACAGCAGGAGCCTTTAGTATGATCTCAAATTCACCAACCGATGTACTTGAAGGCAACGTATCGGCAGAGTTTGGCTCTGACAACGAAAAGCGCTTTACCGGCGTTATAAATATTCCTGTTAGCGATGATTTAGCCATACGTATTGCCGCGTTTGATCATTCTGTTGATGGCTTTTTATATAACCAAGCGCGCCAAAGTGATGAGCAATCTAACGACTCATCAGGTGCACGTTTATCAATAGATTGGCAAATAAACGATGATATAAACGCATTGTTTAAGTGGGAACACGGTGAGTTTGAGTCGCACGGTTCGCGCTACCAATACATTATTGATACTCCCAACCGAGATTTACAAATAGCAAATGACCCTACTAACCCAGGCAATGTAGGGTATCGTTCACTTTTATTAAGCGACAACTCTGGCCTTGATTACACAAGTTCGGTATCGGGCAATTGTCACCCAGGTGGGCTTAATGAGCAAAGTAAAACCACGCTTGATAACGCATCACTTAAATTAACCTATAACCATGGCGAATACGAATTTACCTCTGTAACCACGTATAGCGAGTACGATTGGGACTCAACCTTTGACGCCGACTTTTCAGAAATCCCGCTTATAAAACAAGACTACTTAGAAAACTATAACCAGTTTACGCAAGAGTTTAGAGTAAGCTCGCCAACAGGGCGCACGCTTGAATACGTAGCGGGCATATTTTACATGAGCAGCGAGCTTGAACACCCAAACGATATTTTATTTGGCGCATCGTTACTTATTCCTGATTTAGTGGGTACATCATTGGGCGTAAATGCGCTGTTTGATCAAGACCAACAAAGCTACTCCGCATTTACCGCCCTTACTTGGAATGTAAACGCGCAATGGCGCGCTAATTTTGGCCTGCGTTATCAAAAAGAAGAAAAAGAAGTAAGCAGCGTACAAAGTGTGTATAGCGTATTTGAGCCAAACACACCGCAAGCCGTACAACAGTTTGCCAATGCCGCTGCGCCCACTATTGCAGGGCAGCTTTCGGGCGCGGGGGTACATAACCTTAACGCTAAGCGTGATGAATCGCACTTATCACCCAATATTAGTGTGCAATATTTAGGGTTTAACAACACCATGTTATTTGCAAGCGCTGGCATAAGCTACAAAGCCGGTGGTTTTGATGGCTCTGGCTTAAATGGCTCACAAGGTAACACGGTTGATGCAAACTCAGGCTTTGAGTTTGACGACGAAAAAGCCACAAACTTTGAATTTGGCATAAAAGCCGAGCCAATTAAAAATACTCTACAAGTAAATGCTACACTGTTTTACACCCTATACGATGACCTACAAGTATCTGAATTTAATGGTAATGCATTTGTAGTTAAAAATGCTGCCGAAACCAAAGTAAAAGGGATTGAGCTCGATTCACGCTGGGCAATAAATCAAAGTTGGCAGCTATCGGCAAACCTTGCGGTGCTTGATTTTGAAACGAGCAATACGCCAGTGCATCGCCAACGGTTATGCAAAGCGAGCTACTTGGCCAAGCATTTCAAGATTTAACTGGGCAAACGGGCGCGTTTGCTCCCGATTACTCAGGCAATATAGCGATTGATTACAATACCGAGGTGTTTTCAAACCTTACTTTAAGTAGCAATTTAGCGCTTAACTTTAGTGACGATTACTTTTTAGAGCAAGATCTTGACCCAATAGCCAAGCAAAGTGCTTTTGAAAAGCTAAATTTACGCATAGAACTAGGTAGCAGTGAAGGAGATTGGTCGGTGGCGTTATTGGCTAAAAATTTAACCGATAAACACACTTTTTCGCAGGCCAACGATGTGCAAGTAATTAGCTACGCACACCGTTTTTTATCAGAGCGTGGGCGCAGTTATCACGCACAATTTAATTACCGCTTTTAAGTTTGTCAGCAGGGATAAGTTGCTGAGCTAAACCTAGCAGCTTTTCTCGCATCCAACTATTTACTAAATCGTCATCGGCTTGTTCGTGCCAATACATGTGCACGGGCATTAACGGCACATCAAACGGCAAGCTAGTTACATGCACAGGCATTTGCTCTTTTAATACCTGCGCGTACGCGTTTGGCATTGTCATTATCATGTCGCTTTGGCTAATCACTTTAGTCGCCGCAAAATAATGTTCACATTTAAGCACTACATTACGGGCAAGTGCATGCTTTGCCAGCGCCATATCAATAATATCTACCTGCGCACCTTTTAACGACACCAACGCGTGCGATGCCTTTGCGTAATTTTGTACGGTTAAGTCATTTAATATTGGGTGATCGTGCCTACAAATTAGCGAAAAATGCTCATTACAAATAAAGGTGTTTTTTATGTGGTTACTCGTTGGGGTAAGCACATCAATGACTATATCGAGCTCTTGGTTTTCGAGTGATTTTTCCATATCAACATGCGACACCTGTCGGCTGTTAATCGTGATATTGGGGGTGTTTGTGAGTAGGTCGCTCATTAGCGGCGGAAAAAATATCGATTCTAAAATATCTCTAAAGCCAAATTTTATTTCGCGCTTAAAGGCGGCTATATCAAAAAGCCGTTCGTTATTTAAGGTTGACTCTAATACCTGCACCGACTCAATAACTTGCACTATTATTTTTTGGCAAAAAGGTGAGGGCACCATACGCCGCCCGTGACGAATAAATAATGGGTCGTCAAACTTTTCTCTAAGGCGAGAAAGCGCATGGCTAACAGCAGGTTGCGTTAAATGCAGTTTATCCGCTGCAGTGGTAATACTGCCCTCTTGATATACCGTTTTAAGTATTACAAACAGGTTTAAATCTATCTTTCCATGCATAGTATTTATGTTTAACCATTAATTAACATCACTTCTATTTATCTTAAGCGAGACTAAACTAAAGTCAACAGAGTTTAATTTAGGATTATTATGAGCAATACACTAGAGCAGCAAGCCGCAAAAATGACCATAGGCAGCGACAAATTCAAACTTATTATGCCGCCTAAATTTAACACCCTAGAGGAGCAACGCAGCTACGAAAAACAACGCCTAGCCGCAGGCTTTAGAGTATTTGCCATGTACGGTTTTGATGAAGGACTTGCTGGGCACATAACACTTCGCGACTGCATAGAGCCCGATACATTTTGGGTAAACCCTGTAGGTATGCATTTTGCGCATATTAAAGCGTCAGATCTTATTCGAGTTGATCACAAAGGTAATATTATTGAAGGCAGCACACCGATTAATAATGCCGCGTTTGCTATTCATTCACGCATACATATGGCGCGACCCGACGTAAACGCAGTAGCCCATGCCCATACACGTTATGGCCGTGCGTTTTCGGCATTAGGAGAGTTACTTAAACCAATTTCGCAAGATGCCTGCGTATTTTATGAAAACCACAGTGTATTTGATGTATTTAGCGGCGTAGTGGCCGACAGCGAAGAGGGCGATATGATAGCTAAGTCACTGGCTGATCACTGCGCTGTTATTTTGCAAAACCATGGTTTACTTACCGTTGGTTCGTCGGTTGATGCCGCAGTTGCCAATTTTGTATTGCTAGATAGCTGCTGCCAAAGCCAATTATTAGCGCAAGCCGCAGGCGAGCCCAAGCTTATCTCGCACGATGTTGCGCTACACACTAAACAAGCCAATGGCTCAGAGCTAGTTACATGGGGGAACTTTCAGCCCATGTATCAGGTTGTTGCCGCAAAAGATAACAGCTTTTTAGATTAAAACACTGGCAATAGCTTAATTTTGATAGACTAAAATTTGCGCGGTAATGGCCCACACACCCAAAGCCGCGTTTAAATACTATGCACTCACACGCAAACACACACATTATAAAGATACGTTGAGGGTTTTATGAATATAACAACAATTAAAAACCACGCCGATGTTGGCAATTTAAACCTTGCTGAAATATCACCAGAGCAACTTCCTCGCTCTACTTATCATGCCATTTTACAATCGGCAAAAAACTTTGGTGATGCAACCGCTATTGAATACATTTTAGATGGCGACTGCATTAGCGAAGCGCAAATTCCGTTTGCAAAAAAGCTTATTCACCGCATTTTAATGACCTTTAAAGGTAAAAGCTTTGCTAATCCGCACCGTAAAATGAGTTACAACGCGCTCGCAAAAAACGTAACAGGGCTTGGCAATGCATTGCACTCGTTGGGTATTACAAAAACCGAGGTTACCTCGCTGGTATTACCTAACTTCCCTGAAACCTATGTATCGCTTTGGGCAGCAGAGGCCGCAGGCATTGCAAACCCCATAAACCCCTTGCTTGATGAGTCCATAATGAAAGAAATTATGATCTCAGCCAATACCAAAGTAATCATTGCCCTAGGCCCAGTCCCTGGTAGCGATATTTGGCAAAAAGTAATGGCAATTAAAGAGCATATACCCGGCCTAAAAGCGGTTATTAGCTTATTTGGTGACGACATAGCGTGCTCGCAAAATAATAAAGTACCCGTGTATGGGTTTAAAAAGTTACTCGCGGCGCAAAGTACGCAAGCAGCTAATTTTACTTTGCCTGAGCAAAGCGATGTGTGCGCGTATTTTCATACGGGTGGTACCACCGGCCTACCAAAACTTGCCAAGCACTTGCACTTAAACCAGCTCACCAATGCAGGGCAGGTTAATTTACTTTCGCCAGTAAACGCAGGCGATACCATGCTAGTAGGTTTGCCCATATTTCATGTAAATGCGGCGGTAGCCACAGGCATAGCCTCGGTTATGAAAGGCTGTAAAATTTTACTCGCAAGCCCTTCTGGCTTTAGAGGTAAAAACATCATTCAAAACTTACTCACCCTAATTAATAATTACGATGTAGCCGTTATGACCGCCGTACCTACTGTTTACGCGGCTATGGTTGAGCAAATTACCTCGCAAAAAATATCGGTGCCACCGCTTAAAATGAAGTTTGCTATTTGTGGGGCCGCGCCGCTTTCATCAGATTTACAAGCCCTGTTTACTAAACTCACAAACACCCCACTGGTAGAGGGTTATGGCTCAACTGAGGGCAGCTCGGTAAGTACGTTAATGCCTGTAAACCCAATTAATAAAGAGGCTTCTGTAGGGCTGCCAATACCTGGTATTACGCTTAAAATTGCCGATATAAACGAGCAAGGCACGCTTGTTAAAATGTGCGATACACTCGATGTTGGCGAAATAATAATAACCGGTAATAACGTATTTCCCGGTTACGTAGAAGATGCGCATAACCAAGGCGCATGGGTAGTTGATGAAAACGGCCAACAGTATTTTAGAACCGGCGATTTAGGAAAAATAGATGAGAGCGGGTATGTATCTTTATGTGGTAGACAAAAAGAGCTAATAATACGTGGCGGGCACAATATAGACCCCAAAATGATAGAAGATGCCGCAACCAGCCACCCCGATGTAACACTTGCAGCCGCCGTGCCACGCCCCGACTGCTACGCAGGCGAAGTGCCGGTACTTTACGTAACGCTTAGCCCACATAGCACGCTTAAACTTGATGATCTCACCGCGTATGTTAGCGCCAACATACCTGAGCGAGCAGCAATACCAAAATCTATTTATATAATTGATGAAATACCGCTTACTGCCGTAGGTAAAATTTATAAGCCCGAATTGGTTTGCCTAGAAATAAAACAAACCATTACAGAGGCTCTAAGCGAGCAATTAATCAACAAAACCGTGCAAATAAATGTGTTTGCTGATAAAAAGTTAGGCATAAAAGCCACAATTTTAGTTAATGAAGATGAGATAAACGCGCTGAAACAACAGATAAAGACGCTGCTAACCCCGTACTCATTTAACTACGAAGTGCTGGCATTAAAAACAACAGAGGCCGCCTAATTTGAACGCATCATTTTTAACAGAAATCATACTCCCACTCGCCCTTGCCCTTATTATGTTTGGCATGGGGCTTGGGCTTACAGTTGGCGACTTTACGCGGCTTTTTAAAAAGCCCTTAGCAATTGCTATGGGCTTACTAGGCCAAATTATTGCCATGCCGCTACTGGCTTTAGGTTTGTGTTATTTACTTAATTTACCCACACCTATAGCAATAGGGTTAATGATTTTAGCCGCGTGCCCAGGTGGTACTATGTCAAACGTAGTGAGCCAGCTGGCAAAGGCTAATTTGGCGCTTTCGGTAAGCTTAACCGCTGCCTCAACCGCTATTAGCATTATTACCACACCGTTTATTATTGGCTTTGCCATGCACCAATTTGCGCCGCAAGACGATGCTAATTTTTCTATATTAACTACATCACTTGGGCTATTTGTAATCACCTTAGTGCCTGTAGCCATAGGGATAAGCCTGCGCCATTTTAAAAGCGAATTTGCGATTAAAAGCGAGCCGTTTTTTAGGCGTTTTTCGTTATTTTTTATGCTCGCCATGATAGCCGCGCTAGTAATAAAAGAACGCGCCTTACTGGCAAGCTCGTTTGATGCTGTATTTTGGGCCTGCCTTGCATTAAATATTGGCTCAATGGTCATTGGCTTGCTCATAGCTAAGCTTTCAAACCTTAATTTGACCGATTCGCTAACACTTGGGATTGAGGTAGGGATTCAAAACGCATCGTTGGCTATTTTAATTGCTATAAGCTTTTTAAATAAGCCCGAATACGCAGTAACGGGCGGTGTATATGGCCTTGCCATGTTTATTGGGCCGCTGTTATTAATTGCTGGGCTTAAGTTTAAAAACAAACGCCTTGTAAACGCTTAAAAAAACAACGCGAAGCGCCAAATTTAGCTCACTAAGTTTGGCGCTTTTATTATAGCTATTAACGTTTAAAAATATGCTGTACTTGCCCGCGTAACCATACTAAAGCGTCGTCTTTATCAGTACTTTGATGCCAATATAAATGCTGATAAATAGCAGGCATAGTGGTGGGTACGGGCCGTGCTATTAGCGTGTCGTCTAGCAGTTGGCTTGCCACCATAGAGGGCAGGGTGAGTAAAAATGGCGCGTCTTTTATTACCTCTTTCGCGGCAAAATAATTTTGACAACGTATAGCCACCTGCCTATTAAAACTCAATTGCAATAACGCAATATCTTCAATAACAGTACCGGTTGCCCGGTTAGATACCGCAACATGCTTAGCCGCTAAATAATTGTCTATATTGAGTTGGTTTTTAAGCGGGTGGTTTTTTTTCATGAGTACACAAAAGTGATCACTTGAGAGAACAGCGTGGCTAATGGGCGCTTTTATTGGCCGTGCTATATCAATTGCCATATCTATTTGATGATTAGCTAATTGCTTATGCATATCTTCACGGCTTAATTTTACGCTCGCTAAGCTTGCATTGGGAGCATGTTTTGCCAGTGCAAGTTGCAATTTAGGCAAAACAATAGGCTCTATTGCATCGTGCAGGGCTATTTTAAAGGTTTGTGCAGTGGTCGCTAAATTAAAATCACCGCAGGCTTGTAGCACCTGGCGTAATTTTTCGAGTAAATCTATTAGCTCGGGTGCCATACGTTGGCACGCAGGGGTGGGCAGCATTAATTGCCCTTGGCGCTCAAATAACGGATCGTTTAATACACTGCGCAAACGTTTTATAGCATGGCTGACTGCTGAGGGCGTTATGTATAGCACCTTTGCGGTTTCGCTCATGTTTTTTTCACGGTATAGACATTCAAATATTTTAAGTAAATTTAAATCTAACTGCTGAATATTTTTAGCTTCAATCATTATTACCCGCTCACATTATGAATGTAATTCACACTTAACTGGTAATATATTTCATTTAATTCATTGGGGCGAATGTTTTATGCTGGGTTAACTAAAAAATAAACAGGCAACCCTAATGAACTTTGAGCCAAGCCAAAAAAGCCAAGACTACCTAAAGCTTGTAACCGCCTTTATGGATGAGCACGTATTGCCTATTGAGCAAGCAGTAGTTGCGCATAACCATGCTAAAAATAATTCAAACGATTGGACCACTTGGCAACTAAGTGAGCACATTGAGCCATTAAAAACTAAAGCAAAAGCCGCTGGCCTGTGGAACTTATTTTTACCCGATGCAGAACTAGCACAAGGCTTAACCTGCTTAGAGTACGCCCCTATTGCAGAGCAAATGGGTAAATGCTTATTTGCATCAGAAATATTTAATTGTAATGCCCCCGACACCGGCAATATGGAAGTGCTTTATCATTTTGCAAACGATGAGCAAAAACAGCAGTGGTTAACCCCATTATTAAATGGCGATATTCGCTCAGTATTTGCCATGACTGAGCCCGATGTCGCTTCATCAGATGCGACAAACATGCAAGCAACCATAGATGTTGATGGCGACGAGCTTATTTTAAATGGCAAAAAATGGTGGACCACCGGCCTTGGTCATCCTAATGCACAGGTGGCTATTTTTATGGGGCTTTCTAACCCCGAAAACGATAAACACAGCCAGCATTCAATGGTACTTGTGCCGCTAAACACACCCGGTGTAAACATTAAGCGTATGCTAAGTGCCTGTGGCGATTTTGATGCCCCCTACGGCCACGGCGAAATGGAATTTAATAACGTACGCGTACCAAAACAAAATCTTATTTTAGGGTTAGGCAAAGGTTTTGCCATCGCACAAGGGCGCCTGGGGCCTGGGCGAATTCATCATTGTATGCGCGCAATTGGCGCAGCAGAGCGCTGTTTAGAGCTCATGATTAAACGCGGGCTGTCGCGCAGCGCTTTTGGTAAACCATTACTTAAATTAGGCGGTAATTTAGAACGCGTTGCGCAAGCGCGTATGGCGATAGACCAAGCCCGTTTATTAACCCTGCACGCGGCATGGAAAATAGACACCCAAGGGGTTAAACACGCCATGACCGAAATATCGAGCATAAAAGTAGTCGTGCCTAATATGCTGCAAATGGTCTCAGATATGGCGATACAAGTATTTGGTGGCGCGGGGGTGTCGAGCGACTTTCCTATTGCCTCGTTTAATGCAATGGGGCGTATTTTACGCCTTGCAGATGGCCCAGACGAAGTACATATGGGCATGGTTTCGCGCCTCGAACTTAACAAATACCGCTAAGGCAACACCATGAAAACACGACTAATAATAACAGGTGGAGCAACAGGGCTGGGTAAAGCGTTAGCCCTGAGTTACGCAAGTAATTTGGGCGCTAACTTACAAATTTGTATTGCCGATATAAACGCCGAGCGTGCAGCCACAACCATTAGTGAGCTGCAAGCACTAAAAAGCGATGCCTTTTTTTACGCCTGTGATGTAACCAAGCAAGCAGATGTAAAGGGGCTTTACGATATTATCCAGACCAAGTGGCAGGGCGTAGATATTGTTATAAATAACGCAGGCGTTGCCACGGGCGGCTCGCTTGAGGGCGAATCGCTTGAGCAATGGCAGTGGATTATGGATATTAATTTGCTCTCTATGGTGCGGGTGTGCCAAACGTTTTACCCCGCCTTTGTGCAACAAGGCGGTGGCTACTTTATTAATATAGCCTCACAAGCAGGGCTTACCCCTATTCCGTTTATGAGCAGTTATAACGCCGTAAAAGCGGCGGTTATAGGCTTTAGCGAAACCCTAAAGCTCGAACTCGCCCACGATAATATAGATGTAAGTGTTGTGTGCCCGAGCTTTTTTAAAACCAATCTTGATGAATCCATGCGCACCAGCGAGCCGGCCATGAAAACCATGCTTAACCGTGCCTTTGAGCGCTCCCCCATAAACGCAGAGCAAGTTGCCGATATTATTTATCAGCAGTCGCTTAACCGCCCATTTTTAATTTTGACCCATAAATTAGGTAAACAGGCCTTTTTAATGAAAAAACTACTCCCCGTTGAGTGGTACATTAAAAACATGCTGAAAAAAACACGCTCTATGCAACGTTTAAAATCAAAATAATAAAGGCTAGCAATGAACACACAATTATTAGATCAAGCCAAAAACGTACGCCAAGGCGAAGAGCTCGACACACAAAAAGTAGATGCCTGGCTTAAACAGCACCTTACACAGTTAACTGGCGAGCCAAGTGTTACTCAATACGCAGGGGGGGCATCAAACTGGACCTACTGCCTAGAGTACCCAGAGCAGTCGCTTATTTTACGCCGTGCGCCCAAAGGCACCAAAGCCAAAGGCGCACACGATATGGCCCGTGAATATAAGCTGCAGCAAGCGCTAAAACCAGTTTACAGCTATGTGCCAAATATGGAGGCGTTTTGCGACGATGAAAACATACTCGGCACCGACTTTTACGTTATGGAAAAGCTTACGGGGATAATTCCGCGTAAAAATTTACCACGCGGATTAACCCCCACGCCCGAGCGAACTAAAAAGCTGTGCGAAAACGTACTCGACTGCCTAGTAGAGTTACACAAAGTAGATTACAAACAGGCCAATTTAAGCCATTTAGGCAAAGGCGAAGGCTACACCCAGCGTCAAATTAGCGGCTGGAGCGAGCGCTTTACTAAAGCCAAAACCTGGAATGTACCCAGCGGTAAAAAAGTCATTAAGTGGCTTGAAAACAACATGCCAAGTAACGAGCGTATTTGCATAACACATAACGATTTTAGGTTTGATAACGTTGTGCTTGATGCAAACGACTACACCAACGTACTGGGTATTTTAGATTGGGAACTTGCCACCCTTGGCGACCCACTTATGGATTTGGGCAATACATTGGCTTACTGGGTAGAGCCAGGAGATGACTTTTTAGCCCAAGCCACGCGCCGTCAACCCACTCACTTAGAGGGCATGCTAACGCGCAAAGAAGTGGTGGCCTACTACTGTAAAAAAATGAATATAACCGTAGATGACTTTACCTTTTACGAAGTGTACGGGCTATTTAGACTTGCCGGCATTGTGCAGCAAATTTATTACCGCTATCACCATGGGCAAACTAAAAACCCCGCCTTTAAACACTTTTGGGTGTTTGTACATTACCTTTTATGGCGCTGTAAAAAAGCCATTAACAACCAAGGTAAAGTCTAATGTGTATTTTATATTTAGTACGCCACGGGCAGGCCAGTTTTTCGGCTGATAATTACGATACGCTCTCAACAAAAGGGCAACAGCAAGCCACACTACTGGGTGAATATTTAGCACAAAAGCAGCTTAAGCCCGATGCTGTATTTGCAGGCAGTATGCTGCGCCATAATCAAACCGCAGAGCTGAGTTTAGCATGTGCTAATAATACGCCAGTGGTAATAAACGATGCGCGATTAAACGAGTACGATCACGAACATATTTTAGCCGTTTATAACCCACAGCTTGCCACCCCAAGCCAAGTTCGCGCGGCACTTAGCAAGCAAGCCGAGCCTATGGAATATTTTAAAACGGTATTTATTAGCGCCATACAGCAATGGGTACTCAATCCCGACAGCACTCAATATAACGAAAGCTTTAATGCATTTACTGCGCGTGTACTTGGCGCGCTTGAACAAATAGCCAATGAAAACCACGGTAAGAAAGTACTTATTTATACCTCTGGCGGGCCTATTAGCATTATAACCAGCCATTTAATGGGGCTAAAGCTCGAGCGCTTTATTGATATTAATTGGAGCTTAGTAAACGCAGGCGTAACCAAAGTAGTGGCGCGCGGCAAAGGAAAAAATCAAAAATTAACGATAAGTAGTTTAAACGAGCATCACTTTTTAGAGTGCCACCCACAACAAAAATTAATTACATACACCTAAGGATCTAATTATGCGCAAAAACATACTAATAACAGGTGCAAGTTCAGGCTTAGGCAAAGGCATGGCAAAAGAGTTTGCAAAACAAGGTTGTAATCTTGCTTTATGTGCTCGGCGCTTTGAGCTATTAGAGCAGCTAAAAAGTGAGCTTGAACAAATAAACCCAAATATAACCATTAGCATAAAAGTGCTTGATGTTAACGACCACGAGCAAGTATTTAGCGTATTTAACGCCTTTAAAGATGAGCTTAACGGCCTTGATAGAGTGATTATAAATGCTGGTATGGGCAAAGGGGCTTCTATTGGTACGGGTTATTTCAATGCCAACAAACAAACCGCACAAACTAACTTTGTGGCCGCACTTGCGCAGGCTGAGGCCGCAATGGAAATTTTTAGAGCGCAAAACCATGGTCATTTAGTGACTATTTCATCTATTAGTGCTGTACGTGGTTTTAGGCGCGCCATGACCGTTTACGCCGCCACTAAAGCGGCTATTACCTCATTAAGTGAAGGCATACGCATAGATGTAATGCACACGCCTATAAAAGTAAGCTGCGTACACCCAGGTTTTATAAGAAGCGAAATAAACGAAAAAGTAAAAACAGTGCCGTTTATTGTTGATACCGAAACTGGCTGCAAAGCACTGGTAAAAGCAATAAATAAAGAAAAAGCCAACAGCTTTGTGCCAAGCTGGCCGTGGGCATTCCTGCATTGGATTTTACGAATAGCACCGCTGAGTACAATTCGTAAAATGTCGTAAGGTTTTTAAATTTTAGGCATTAAAAAAGGTGGCAAATGCCACCTTTTATGTACGTGTTTACTTAACCTACGTTTAGGTTATTTGTAAAATTATAGTAGTGCAAAAATCTTTTGCAGCTGTGGCATGTACTCGCTCACAAGCTCAAGGTTGTTTTCGCTTACTAGTGGGTCTGTAGATTCTTCAGCCGCGCTTGAAGCCTTACCAAACGAGCCCATTAACGAGCTAGCGTCACTGCTTTTAGCACTTTTAAGGCTTTGCAGGCCACCCATTACTTTATTTGCTGTTTCTTGGTTTTCAGCTGAAAGACCCGATTTAAGGTTTTCGATGTAAGCCATAGATACTTCTGAGCCAACAGATACTAATTCTTCAGGCGAAAAACCGTAACGGTTAGTAATATCGGCAAAGCTTTTATATAAACCTTGCTCTTTAATCATGCTTAATGCGCTATTAGCAAGAGAGCTTTGCTCTTCAACATTTTGATCAGCAGAGCCACCTAGCATGCTTGCTAAATCTAGGTTTTTTAACGAATCTTGGCTGCTAGCCCAGCTAGAAACAGCCGGCAGTGCTTTCATGTAGCTTTGTAATTGGCCTTCGCTAATATCTTCAGCAAGGCTTGAAAAACTCATTGCTAATAAGCTAAGTGATAAAATTATTTTTTTCATTGGGCGTTTCCTATTATTTAATTAAAGCCATTAAAAACTAAATGTAAGCGCTTGCCAATACATAACTAAAGTATTAGGTGTATTTAGGCTATAAAGTAGTATAAATACTTTAAAGTTCTATAACTTAAGCTGATTCAGCACAAATATAGTTACAAATGTTATACTTCATTTTTGTCGATAAGAGCTGAACGTAATGTTAACTATTTCAAATACTGTCACTATAGATGAATGGGAACTAGAGCTAACTGCTATACGTTCGCAAGGTGCCGGTGGCCAAAACGTTAACAAAGTAGCCAGCGCCATTCATTTACGCTTTGATATTAACCGCTCAAAGTTACCCGATTTTTACAAAGAACGTTTATTAAAGCTAAACGACTCTCGGATCACCAAAGAGGGCGTGGTGGTAATTAAAGCCCAAAGCTTTCGCACCCAAGAGCTTAACCGAGAAGATGCACTAAAACGTTTAAAAGATTTAATTTTAAGTGCTACCAAGGTAAACAAAGCCCGCCGCGCAACCAAGCCAAGCCGTAACTCGCAGCGCAAGCGCATGGATAAAAAAACCAAACATGGGCAAACCAAAGCCCTGCGCGGAAATATTAAGTTATAACTCACTAAGTTTATATGGCTTTACAGTAAAGTATGCTTAATTTACGCCTACAGCTAATAGTTAACCGTAGGCGTGAGTGGGTTATTCGTAGGTATGATGGCGGGTGGCACTAAAGCGGTTTAATATATGGTGCATTACATACACCGCAGATAAACTTGCCACAATAGCCACCGCAACAGAGCTAAAGCGATACATGGCGCTATAAACAAGGTCTTGCCCGGGACCTAATGAGTTGCCAAACAAAATACCAAACGTGGTTAACACACCAAACCCTATGCCCGGTGCGCCGCCGCCAATAATATGAAAACGGCTAAATACAAACGATAACGTCCACAGTATAAGCACCGGAAACAACAAAAAGTCAGAGTGATTATACAATAACACTTGCGCCAACAGCGCGGCATTACAGCCAATTAATGTACCAATAGCGCGCTGCCAACCGGCCATACCTGCGGCTTTCCAGCACAGCGAAAACAAAATTAATACCGATGAGGCTTGCGCCGATATTGAATCTTGTAAATCGAGTACTTGAAACGCCACAAACGAAAGCGTAGCAACCGTTGCGCATAATAATACCTCATGGCGAATGCTTTCTTTAGCTTTAGCGGGTACCGCTCTCACGGCACGCGCGGTTACATCAGGAAAAACACCATGCATAACAAACGCAATAACAATAGAGAGAACAGTAGCCAAACCATTACTTAAAATAAGCGGGTATACACTACTTGTACCGGTTACATAGCTTGAAAAGTGCAGCTGAATCGACAACCCAACCACGCCTAGTGCGCCAAATAAAAAAGCCGCACCTGAGCTCATTTGATAAAACAAAAAGCAAAACGCTAAAAATACAATAATGGTCATCAGTACCGGAAGGTGCGAAAACAAGCCCTGCATAATTAAAACCATTGGAATACTAATGGCGGCACTGGCTAAAAACTGGCGCACAATGCTTTTATTTAACACCGGCACTAAACCAAGTAGCAACATAGGGTAAACAGTAAAAAATATACCGTATGGCCAGTTCATTAATTTACTAATAGTAAATCCTATGGTGCAACCGCCAGCTATGCGCAGCGCTTGGCGTAAACCGTTTGAGTCTAATTGCGGTGCTTGGCTAACAGCTTGAGTCATACGGCCTCCATTAATAAATGTAGTGTAGCCAGCTAATAAACCTAATTTGAGCCGACGCTAACCATTGCCCAATTGTTGACTCTGGCAATAGTTGCACAGTGGCACGCGCACCACTTGGCATATTAGCAATTAATTTAGCATTATCTGGCATCACTAAATGAATACGCTGGCGCTGAGCGTCGCGCACCCAACGATTACTAGTTTCGGTACTACTAAGCGAGCCATTTGCACTGAGTTGCCCATCGCTTACGCCTGCCTCAAACGTGCTTATATGCGCGTTGTAAACCTCACCTGGGCGGCTATCAAATACCACTTGCGCCAAACTACCTGGTTTCATATTTAGTAATGATTTTTCTCTAAAATCGGCAACAAGGTCGGCCTTATTAGCCACAATAGCTAAAAGCGGGCTACCCGTTACCGCATATGCGCCATCTAGTAGTTGTAAGTTAGAAACCACACCAGCGCTTAGCGCACGTACTTGGGTGTACGATAAGTTAAGCTCGGCTTGTGCTAATTGGTTTGCAGCATGGCGAAGCGCTAAGTTTTGCGCGCCGCTTTCGCCGCGGGCAAGTACTGCTTCTGCCAATTGCGCTTCTAATGAGGCGACATTTGATTTACTTGCTTCAAAGTTAGCTTTAATGCTTTCAAGCTCTTGCTCTGAAATAGAGCGCTGCTTAAATAATGCTTCGCCACGGTTATTAAGTAATTGCTGTTCGTGCAGCTTTGCCTTGGCCGCCGAAATTTGCGCCTCAAGTGCTTTTACATTGGTATCTAAACGTTTGTTTTGTAATTTAGCGTCGTCAAGGGCAAGCTGTGCCTGCTCTAGCGCTAATTTATACGGGCCTGAGTCTATTTCAAACAATACATCGCCAGCTTTTACGGTTTGATTATTATTAACCAATACCTTAGTAACACGGCCACTTATTTGCGGGGCAATTTGCACCACAGGATGATAAACCCGCGCTTGCGGCGTTACCGGCATAAACATGTCGGCAATTAAATAGTAAATAAATATAACAACAAAACCCGCTAACGAAAGCCTGACATAACGAGTAAATTTTTGATCTGGTGTCATTGTCTCTCTTACTCTTTACTTTGATTTTTAATACAGTTTAGTGCGTTTTTTTCCATATTGACGATGCCATAAGCAAGCGCATCGAGTTGCTGTGTGCTTAGCCCGCTGTATAGCTGGCTTTTAATATCAATGAGTTTTTCGTTTAGCGACTGTAAAATTGCGCCACCTTGCTCGGTAAAGTAAATTTTTTTACTGCGTTTATCGTGCTCATCAACTTTACGGGTAATTAAAAGCTGCTCTTCTAATTGCTTTAATGTGCGGGTAAGCGAGGGCATTTCTATTCCTAAACTCTGCGCAAGCTCAAGCTGCGTTATGCCCTCGCCCAACATATTTATATGGGTTAGTGCCGTCCAGCGCGATTGCGTGAGCCCTAAAGGTTCTACAGCTAAAGTGATGGCCTCACGGCACAGCCTATGAACCCGCCCCATGTTACCAATAATGGTCAAATCGAGCGTTTCGTGAAAAGGTTTTTGAGTAGTCATAACCACCTCAAATTAGTTAGCATGCTAAGTATTTTAGCATTGGTTAGCGTGCTAAGTAAATATTGAGGGGTGTTGCAAATAAAAAAGCCCCAAAACTGGGGCTAAATAAATTTGTGGATTTAAAAATTAAGGAGGTTAGCAGGGGAGTATTGGTCGGTAAGCACTTTTGTATTGGCAGGCCAATCTTGCTTGTTTTTGGTACTTTGCATATAGGTACTAATTGCTTTTAAATCTACATCGTATTTTTTTAAACGCGGGTTAAGTGCTTTAATACGCTGATTAATTTGCGCCTCAGTAGGCATAGAGTTTACACCCGCTAAAATAATACGGTTAGAGCGATTAGCACGGCTTACGTTAATAAAATCGCCAAACACGGCGTGGTAAGTTGCCGACTCATGTTCGTATAATTTACTGCTCGAAAACGTATTAGCGGCAATTACACCGCCCTCGGCCAATACGCTTTTTACCTCTTCAAAAAACTCTTTGGTGAGTAAGTGCTCAGGAATATAATCGCCGTTAAACGCATCAAGAATAATCCAATCGTACTTTTGCTTTTTAATGGCTGCGCGCTTTATAAATATACGCCCGTCTTGCACGCTTGAGGTGACCGCATCGTTTTCTATAAAGTTAAAATAGTTACGGGCTACTTTTAAAACGGCGAGATCTATTTCAACATTATGAATTTTAGCTGCAGGGTAAAGCGCATGAATGACATTAGAAAGCGTACCGCCACCTAGGCCAATAATAAGCACATTTTTAGGGTTGTCGGTTACTAAAAGGCTGGCAAACGTAAGTTTTGTATAATTAAAAACCAGTTTGTCGGGGTTGTTTTTGTACATACAACTTTGGCTGGTTTGGCTACTTTTTGTATTAAATTTTAAGCAGCGTAGGTCATGTGTTTCATCAACAATAATATTGCGATATAAAGAACGCTCCTCGTGCACTACATTACTGTGCGCCGCAACCGAAAACAGTACCGCTAAAAATAATAAACAGTTACGCATGGGCAAGCTCCTTATTACCAGCAAGGCTATTAACAGTAATTGCCAGCACACCTAACAGGCCCAAGGTTAACGCAAAGGCACTTATAATGGTGTTTACATCAAACGCCAGTACAAAGTAAAACGAGGTAATAATAGTCCCTAAGGCGCTGCCCAACGTGCTTACAAAATATAAAATACCCGCAACTTGGCCACTTTTATGGCTGTCGGTGACTAATAAACGCACCGAGTAAGGCGAGATCATGCCTAAAATAACGGTAGGAATAAAAAACAAAGCCGTAGAGGCAAGTAACGAGCCGTAGCGTGTATCTTCAATGTGAGTAAAAATAAATTCCATTATTGGCTGCGAAAAAAGCGCGATAGGCACCACCATAATACTGGCAGTTAAAAATATTAAGCCATATTTTGTAAGCGATGCATTTTTAGTACTTAGCTTACCGCCGAGTAAATACCCAAAAGAAAGGCTAAGCATAAATACGGTAATGATGCTGCCCCAAATGTGTACACTACTGCCAAAAAAAGGCGCTAAAATACGCCCGCCTAATAGCTCAATACCCATAATGCAAAAGCCACTGCAAAAGGCTAAAAAATAGATTAACGCGTTTGTTTTTATACTCATGTAATTATCGTTATGTAACCTAAAGAGATCTCCATACTAACGTGATGGCTCGGCAGTCGCTAGTGCATTAATTAATCGCTCTGTGATTTTTTAAAAAGTTGTTTTGTTATAAAGTAACACATGTTAAACTTGTTGTTATAATATAACACCTTCGATTTCCCTATTATCATGAAGTATTCTTTAGTTTATTTAGCCTGCTTAGGCATAAGTGCGCAAACAGTGGCGCAAGAGCAAAACGACGAAATTGAAAAAATATCGGTTACTTATAAACAAGCATACCGTGGCGACATTCCCCAAAAGCAAATGCCGCAATCTATTGTAAGTGTTAGCAGTGCTGCGCTTGATCAAAAAGGCATTACTAAATTACAAGACGCGCTCGATTTTTCGGCCAGTATTTCGCGCAAAAATAACAGTGGCGCACTATGGGATAGCTTTTCTATTCGGGGTCTTTCGGGTAACGAAAACATGCCATCGGGCTATTTAATTAATGGCTTTAGCGGTGGGCGTGGTTTTAGCGGCCCGCGTGATGTATCTAACATTGATTACATTGAAGTACTAAAAGGCCCAGGCTCAGCACTTTATGGGCGCTCAGAGCCTGGCGGTACTGTAAATATTGTGACTAAAAAGCCTCAGTTTGAGCCACAAGGTGAGCTAAAACTAAGCTTAGGCAGCGACAGTTTTAATCGCGTTGAAGGCGATTACACAAACGGCATTAACGATACCACCGCGTTTAGAATAAATGGCGCGTGGCAAGATAGCGACAGCTACCGCGATGAGGTGTACACCAATAAAAAGGTAATTACGCCGTCTATTTATCATCAAATAAACGCATCAACCAGTGTGACTTATGAGTTTGAATACGTAGATTTAGCGCAGTTATTTGACCGTGGTGTTGTCGTACTCGATAACGACTTTGACACCGTACCAAGCTCGCGTTATTTAGGTAACCCTAACGATGGCGACACGCAGGTGTATTCGCGCGGGCACCAAATTACTTTAAATCACGATATTAACGATGAATGGTCTTTAGTGGCCGGTGCAAACTACCGCAGATCTACGTTAACGGGGTTTTCGTCGGATGCTGAGCTTTCGCCATCGCGCCAATCGCTATTTGATGATGGCCGCACACTTACTCGCCAGCAGCGTTATCGCGACTACGAAGTAGAAGATTTAAGTGTAAAGTTTGAGCTAAGCGGCAGTGTAGACACAGCCGGTATTACGCATCATTTATTAATAGGTGCCGATGCATACAAGTACGATTTACGTACAGCGCTTTCTCGCTATCGAGGCGGTAACGGCACTTATACCGTTGATATTTTTGAGCCAAATTACGATGTAGAACGCCCAGCAGTAAGCCTGCTTTACGAAAACGACGAAGAGCAAAAGGCGTACGGTATTTATGTTCAAGACCAAATGGATATTACCGACAAATTTAAGCTATTAGTGGGCCTGAGGTTTGACAGCGTTGACCAAGACATTTTAGAAACCAACAGCGGCGTGTTTTCGACCAGCTCTGAAAGCCAAATAAGCCCGCGTGTTGGCGTAGTGTACGAGCTAAATAACGCTCTCACTTTTTACAGCAGTTACTCAGAAGGCTTTTTGCCACTGAGCGGCACAGATGCAAGCGGCGATCCCTTTGGCTTTGAATACAGTGACTCGTTTGAGGTTGGCGCTAAGTTTGAATACTTAGGCATAAACGGTACTGTGGCATTTTTTGATGCGTCTAAAAGTAATATGTTAGTGGCAGACCCTGTAAACGTTGGATTCTCTGCGCCTATTGGTAAAGCCGATAGTAAAGGGTTTGAGCTTGATTTAAACACCTATATTACTGATGCAACGGCGTTTAACTTATCGTACGCCTACATAGACGCCACCACAGCAAACGACATTATTAATGCCGATTGGGGCGTGCCAATTGAAAAAGGCAGCCCGCTGGTGAATGTACCAAAAAATAACTTAAACCTTACGCTTAGCCACCAAACAGCATTAATGGGCAAAGAGCTTGAGTTTGGTGCAAGTTACCAATACACCAGCAGCCGTTTAGGTGATGCCGCCGATTTAAGTTTTAGGCTACCGAGCTACCAATTAGTAGGCGTTTTTGGCAACGTTAACTTAACCGAGCAAACCAAGCTTAATATAAGTGTTAATAACATTTTTGATAAAGATTACGCCGAAAGCAGCTACAACGCTTTATGGGTTTACCCAGGTGCGCCAACTCAATTTAAAATGTCGTTAGCGTATAATTTTTAATAGCTAGCAAATTAAAGTTTTCATCCTAAAGCGTCTTAATGTAGTGGTTAAGGCGCTTTATATTTTTAAGCCCTTTTTTATAAAGAATTCATAAGTTTATTAAGCCAACCATCGGCCTTTGATGGTTTGTATATCATTACAATGCTTTCACTGTAGTGACTGTTAACCCCCTTTACAGTTATTTTTGTAAGCCCTAAATCGTCAATCACAAAGTTAGGTAAATACGCCAACGCCAAGCCACTTTGAACCACCTCTATTAATGCACTGTAATCGCTACATCTAAATACAATATTGCGCGGTGCAATATTATCTTGCCAGCCGTCGGAGCCTACTCCTTGCTCTAAGCCGCACAGGGGTGAAAACAAAGGGCATGCAAAAGCCGCCTGCAGTAATTGGTTTTTATTAAGCGTTAAAGAGCCAGTTTGTACTAGCTGATGCGAAGCATGCGCAGCCACACTAAACCCAGTATTTAATACATCAACCGCCACTAAATTAGCGTGTGAGCTGTTATTTAATGCCTCACGAGTTACTAGCGCAATATGCGCAGCGCCTGATGCAACTTGGCTTATGGCTTCACCTTCAAACACATTATTAATACGTACCGAGCAGGGCAGGTTACTAAGGGGTGTAAGCAGCTTTTTAAGGCCACTTTTAAGTAAAATGGCAGGGCCTGCAATAACTGCATTAAATTTATGATTATCGCTTTTAAAACGGCTAGTAAGCTGCTGGTAATTATGTACTAAATCACTACTGTGCTTAACAAACTCTTTGCCTTTATCATTAAGTACCAAGGTTTTGCCCACACGATTAAACAGCTCTGTGGCTAAGTTTGCCTCAACCTTTTTTAGCGTTTTAGACAGCGCCCCTGGGGTAATATTAAAATGCTTAGCGGTTGTGTGCAGGTTTTGCGAACTCGCCATATGAATTACTTTTTCAATGTCATCTAAATGCATAGCGCCAAACCGTATTGATTAAAAGGAAACAACTAACAACTTATTATCGATTATTTATATATATAAATCAGCTTATAGTGACGCTATATTTATTTTTGAGCATTAACATGAAACACATACTGCTACTTTTTATTTTATTCTCGAGCGCAGCACTAGCAAGCGACCCTCAGCACAAGGCACACAACACACATAAAGCCCACAGCTATATGGGCTTTCATGGCATGTCGCTTATATTAGCCGGCGATAAAGTACTTGCCAGCCACATGCCTTTATACGCCCCCCCACACAACTACCAAATAGTGTACGAAGTAACTACCAATGACACCCATCTTAAAATAATCAAAAAAGCACTGAACGAGGCACCAAACAAACAAACTCAGATCACCATTTTACCAACCAAGTTTGATTTGAATTTATTAATAAATAAGCTGACACCCACTTTAAATACTACTGTGTTTAATGGCCATTTTGAGCGCGGAGGTACGGCTTTGTTTTCGACAAAGCTGACCTTTAAAAATCCGTTATATGTAAAAAAGATCGCTATAACACAACCTGAAAAAGAAGAGTTTGATTTAATAAAGGTTTCAGGAGAGCAGGGGGTGGTGATTCATAAAATACAAAGTAAACCAAGCTATGACTCACTCAGTTTAGTAGCACTAACTAACGGAAAATATAATGGCCAGTTAAAATGTGATGCGCCAGTAACCACAGCGCTTGCAAGTAAGCTAAAGGCCTGTTTTAAAAGCGTACCAAGCTATTTAGAAACTCGCGATTTTGAAGTTAATTAAAAAATCATAGCAGCGCTTTAGCTTAAAAAGCGCTGCTATATAAATGACTTAACGTTAAGAGCATATACATTTGCCTGAACGTATTCGCCGTTTAACAATTTTATTTGCGTTAAAATGCGTGAGTACGCATCGCCTTCAAATTCATCGAGCACATGCCAATGATCTTTTAAATTAGTTGAGCTAAACACATAGCCATTTATCTCTTGGCCTGTTTCGTCTAATACCAGTGCAGGAAAGCCCATTTTGGCGCCCCAGCCCTCGTTAATTAAATTGCCAACCACACTGCCTTGCTCAAATGTACCGCCAATATTGGCAAGAATATGCTCGTTCGGATGCCCTGGGCACAAGGTACCATAAACAAATAACGCTTCTAACACGTAAACTCCTAAATTAGGCTAATGATTATGTTTAGCTAAGCTAAAGCTTAACTAAATATGAAAAAAATCCCGAGTGAAACTTTACTTTTATAATGACACCCACCTTTATTTTTGCACTTTACGCAATAAGCATCTACTTTTTTAATTGGTTCATCAAAAGCTAGGTGCTAAATGGCTATTGCAAGAAAACGCCAAATCAGTTTGTCAGATACAAAATATTATCACTGTATTTCGCGCTGTGTACGTCATGCTTATTTATGCGGCGAGGATTCATTAACGGGTAAATCCTACGAACATCGAAGGGGCTGGGTAGAACAAAAACTATTTAGCCTCGCTAAAATATTTTGTATTGATATATGTGCTTATGCAGTTATGAGTAATCACTCCCATATTGTGCTTTATGTTGATGATAAAAAAGCAAATAGGTTAAATGACAAAGCCATAGTGCTGCGCTGGCATAAGCTTTGTAAAGGCACACCCCTTACACAAAAATTTTTACAAGGTGAGGAGCTTAGCAGTACAGAGCGATACTTTTTAAGCCAAACTATTATTCAATACAGAGAAAGGTTATCTAGCATTAGCTGGTTTATGCGCGTTTTAAACGAACACATTGCTCGTAAAGCAAATAAAGAAGATAAATGCACTGGCCGATTTTGGGAAGGGCGATTTAAATCACAAGCTCTTCTTGATGAGGCAGCCCTTGCAGCTTGCATGGCTTACGTTGATTTAAACCCAATAAGAGCAAAAGTAGCTAAAACCCCCGAGTGCTCAAACTTCACCAGCGTGCAAAAGCGCATTCAGGGCGCTAAAAACGCAAAACAACCCAAACAACTTTTAAAATTTGCAGGTAAACCCTGTAAATTTATGCCTAAAGGTTTACCGTTTGAGCTTAAATGTTACCTCGAATTAGTTGAGCTGACGGGGCGTATTATTCGCAATGATAAACCTGGGTTTATTGAAAACACTCAGCTCCCTTTATTAGAAAGAATAAACATAGCACCAGAGAACTGGTTAAAACTCACTAAAGACTTTACCCGCGTATTTCACGGCGCTGTAGGTAAGCCGCAATCACATGTAAGTTACTGCGAGCATTTAAATAAAAAAAGACGAGTAAATTATAGTAATTGTAAAAAGCTACTAGCCTAAAACCTCCTTAATAGTTTTAAAACTGCCTAGATGCAGGTTTAAGCATGCCTAAAATTAATAAATCATAAATATGCCAACCCAATAAATTTTAAATTTATCCATATTCCTGCACTTTTTATAATTACAGCTAATAAATCCTCATTAAAAGCGCTTAATTTAACTACTAATTACATATTTGAAGTGGGTGTCATGTTAATTTTTTGAACTGCCAACTCAAAATTTATAGTGGGTGTCATTATAATTTCTTTTTAAGCCAAACTATTATTCAATACAGAGAAAGGTTATCTAGCATTAGCTGGTTTATGCGCGTTTTAAACGAACACATTGCTCGTAAAGCAAATAAAGAAGATAAATGCACTGGCCGATTTTGGGAAGGGCGATTTAAATCACAAGCTCTCCTTGATGAAGCAGCCCTTGCAGCTTGCATGGCTTACGTTGATTTAAACCCAATAAGAGCAAAAGTAGCTAAAACCCCCGAGTGCTCAAACTTCACCAGCGTGCAAAAGCGTATTCAGGGCGCTAAAAATGCAAAGCAACCCAAACAACTTTTAAAATTTGCAGGTAAGCCCCGTAAATTTATGCCAAAAGGTTTACCGTTCGAGCTTAAATATTACCTCGAATTAGTTGAGCTCACAGGGCGCATTATTCGCGATAACAAACCAGGTTTTATTGAAAACACACAGCTCCCTTTATTAGAAAGAGTAAACATATCGCCAGAGAATTGGTTAAAACTCACTACTGATTTTACACGCGTATTTCATGGCGCTGTAGGTAAGCCGCAATCACATGTAAGTTACTGCGAGCATTTAAATAAAAAGCGACGAGTTAATTTTAGTAATTGCGAAAAGCTATTAGCCTAAAACCTCCTTAATAGTTTTAAAACTGCCTAGATGCAGGTTTAAGCATGCCTAAAATTAATAAATCATAAATATGCCAACCCAATAAATCTTAAATTTATCCATATTCCTGCACTTTTTATAATTACAGCTAATAAATCCTCATTAAAAGCACTTAATTTAACTACTAATTACATATTTGAAGTGGGTATCATGTTAATTTTTTGAACTGCCAACTCAAAATTTATAGTGGGTGTCATTATAATTTTTTTTAAGCGGCGATCATATCAGTAGCACCAGTACAAAAGAGCTTGGTTTTATCAAGCAAGGGAATATTTTAGGCCGTGTTATATTTCATATAAAACAGCCTCGCTACAAGAATTAAAAGTAAGGCAATTTTGCCAGCAGCTTAATAAGCTTTAGCTTGCTAATAAAAGCGGCTTGTAGGGCAGTTAGTGTGTTTAAGCTTGCTCGCTAAAATTGGCTTGGTATTTTTTGGTTAATATCAAAACAATAACGGCCAGTAATAAAGGCAAAAACGACGCCCATAAAACGGTGTGCCAACCGTACGCACTTAATAACCCACCTGATGAAAAAGAGCCTACCGCCATTAAGCCAAACACTATAAAGTCACTAAACGATCGAGCACGGTTTTTTTCTTCTGGCTTGTGCGTTTCTAGCACTAATGCGGATGCCCCTAAAAAGCCAAAGTTCCAACCTATGCCTAACAAAATTAATAGCGCGTAAAAGTGATATACACCTTCACCTAAAAAGCCTATAGCTGCTGAAATTGCAGTTAAAATAATACCAAAAACAGAAATACGAGCAGCCCCAAAACGTGCAATGAGCTTACCGGTAAAAAAGCTAGGTGCATACATAGCAATAACATGCCACTGCATTCCTAAGTTTGCTGACTCTTGGCTATGCCCGTGCATATGCATTGCCAAAGGTGCCGATGTCATTAAAAAGTTCATCACCATATACGATGCTGCACCACAAATAACCGCGCTTCTAAATCGTGGTTGCAAAGCAATTGTTCTCAATGGTCTTCCTGAATATGCTTGATTTGCTAAAGGCTTAGCCAATTTAACGCCAAACAAAATAACACCAGCGAGAGCCGCGACAATGGCTTGCGCAATAAATGTGGCAGCAAACATTTTGTCTGACCACAGGTGCATGGTATGCGTAACTAACTGCGAGCCAATAACACCTGCAGCTACGCCACCGGCCATTACCATAGAAAGCGCTTGCGGGCGTTTATTTTCGGGCACGCCATCGGTTGCAGCAAACCGAAATGACAAAGCCACTGCCGCATAAGCGCCGCCCAATAGCGCAGATAAACAGTACAGCCAAAAACTGTCTATATACAACGCAATAGTCGCTAATAGTCCGGTTAAAACACCCGCGCCAGTGCCTGCCATAAAGGCTGCACGCCGGCCATATTTTCGTGCTAATTCACCGGCGGGTAAAACACACAACGCCATTCCTAAAACAAAAATAGAAACAGGTAAAGTGGCTAAAAGTGCAGTAGGAGCAAGCAAGCTTCCCACTACCGCACCTGTTGCATATAGCACAACGCTATTAGCCCCAGAAAGTGCCTGGGCTAACATTAAACGCCATAAGTTAGCTGTTTGAACTTGAGGGTCGCTTTGCTCAAGCCTATCTGAGTCTATAGCGTTTAATTTTTCCATGATTTCACTTTCCTAAAAGTATTCAAGGCGGTTAAAAGCAATTTATGGTTGAGGTATTTAAATGTCTAACGCCACTAAAAAGCGCGATACCATGTTGTAAGCAGCAACCGTTGCTACCGCTTCTACTGTTTGCGTTTCACCAAATAGTGCTTTTAAACGTTCAATAACGTCGCCATCAACATTTACTTTAGTGGTTGATTGCTCAGTAAGCTCAAGCAAAGTCAGCTCCTGCTCAGAGAATAACTCAGCATTTACTACCACACTTTTAAGAGCCGTTGCTTTTTCATCGCTACCGCCAGCCTGTATGTATGCAGGGTAGTGCACATTCCACTCAAAATCGGCTTTGTTTAATACCGCTACACGCAGCATAATAAGTTCGCGATACTCAAGCGATAAGCCAAAGTTTGCTCTAACGCGCCCTAACAGCTCATTCCAGCCTTTAGCTAAAGGAAAGCTTTTTAGTAGTACTCTATCTATGCCTATTAGTTCACCGTTTGGACGACGACCTTGCATTTCGGCTAGTAGTTCGCCTGGGGCTTGCTCGCCATCTTGCCATGGCGTTACTATTACTTGTGACATAATGTTTACTCCTAATTAAACGCCACTTTAGTCATTAAAGTGGCTAACTTGGAGCGAAAGCTTACGGGGAATGAACGTACTTAACTACAGAGATTATCTTTTACCATGGTAAATATTTTCTTTACTGCTGTATTTTATCAAAGTACTCCTGAGCTTTAATCTCTTTTAGCCCGCGGGTTTCCTACCTCTTTAAACAGCCATTCTTTAAATGCGTGTATTCTTGGCAGTTCAGCACATTCGGGGCGGTAAATAACGTAATACGCCAAAGGCGATTCAAAATAAATATCAGGGAATAACCTGACCAATCGCCCTGCGGCTAGATCATCTTTAGCCATAACACTGCGTGCTAACGCCACGCCGTGGCCGTCAATAGCTGATTGCAATACAGCCGCTGAGTTATTTATTTGAATGCTTTTAGTGGTTAAAGGGCCTGTTACTCCGGCTTTTTTTAACCACGCCGACCAAGACGGAAAACCCGTATGGTCATCCATTGATTGATCGTGTATTAGGGTTTCGTTCAATAATTTATCTATGGTGTTTAAGCGGTTTGAGTCTTCTAAAAACTTAGGTGAGCATACCGGGTATACCTCTTCATCCATTAGTTTTTCTGCGTTCAAGCCTTGCCAAGTGCCTACACCAAAGCGTATTCCTATATCTATACGCTGCTCAGTAAAATCAACAGGTTTTAAATTAGTATTTAGATTTACACTGGTTTGCGAGCATATCTCTTGAAAGAAATGCAACCTAGGTAATAACCACTGGGCGGCAAATGCGGGGCTTACTGCCACTGTTAACGCGCCACTTATGGCGTTGTCTTTTAAAATGTCTAGTCCTTGGGCAAGTTTATCAAAGCCTTCGCGTATTAGTGGCAGGGCACTTTGCGCGGTTTCGGTGGTTACTAGCCGTGTTTTACCTGAGCTCATTCTATGAAATAGCGGCGTGTCGAGCCACTCTTCTAATGTTTTTACCAGCTGCCCAACGGCTGCAGGCGTTACATTTAGCTCTTCAGCTGCCGCTGAAAAACTTTGGTGCCTTGCGCTTGCTTCAAACGCTTTTAATGCATTGAGGTGTATAGGAGATTTCATGCGATAAACTTTTTCTTTATTGACGGTTCAGATTATCTCGTTTGTTAAAGCAAGTAAATAAGTAAAAAATACCTCCCAAGCCAAACAGCAAGTTATTTGTTATTAGGCAACTCAATACTTTTTATTTATATAACAAATACAGCGCATAGTGGCGCTTGGAGAAATAATCATGACTAAGCAATTTTCAGGTAAAAAATTACTCGTTATTGGTGGTACTAGCGGAATGGGTTTTGAAACGGCTCGATTAATTTTAGAGCAAGGCGGCCAAGCTGTCATTGTTGGGCACCGTAAAGAAAAAGCCCAAGCAGCAAAAGAGCAGTTATCAGCTTTAGGCACTGTTGAGGTGTTAACCGCTGATTTAACCAGCGATGAAGGCGTGAAAAACTTAATTAACACACTTTCACAAGACCACGCAGATGTCGATTTACTGGTAAACGCCGCCGGTGTGTTTTTCCCTAAACCATTTTTAGAGCACGAAGCGGCTGATTACGATCAGTACATGCAAATTAACCGCGCACTATTTTTTATTACACAAAAAGTAGCCGCTAATTTAGTGGCAGCAAAACGCGCAGGCGCCATTGTAAATGTGGGTTCTATGTGGGGTAAGCAAGCTATTGCTGCTACACCATCGTCGGCATATTCAATGGCTAAAGCAGGTTTACATGCGCTAACTCAACATTTAGCAATGGAATTAGCCGCGCACAACATTCGCGTTAATGCAGTATCGCCAGCGGTTGTACAAACGCCAATTTACGAAGGTTTTATTCCTAAAGCAGAAGTAAACGATGCCCTACAAGGCTTTAACAGCTTCCACCCAATTGGCCGTGTAGGTACAAGCGAAGATGTCGCCAATACCATTGCGTTTTTACTCAGCGACAAAGCCGCTTGGGTAACGGGTGCTGTATGGGATGTTGACGGCGGTGTAATGGCTGGTCGTAATTAATACGTAATTTTAAAGCCCTCGATGGGCGCAAATTTATAGAGCAATAATGTATGTTATTGCTCTTATTTTATTTAGGTTGGATAAATGCGAGTCAATTCAGATTTTTCAAAAAACGCTTTAATGCTGCCAAGTCAATATAGTTGGCAAACATCGCCTCAGGCGGGTGTTGAGCGGGTAATGCTCGACAGAATAGGCGCTGAAAAAGCCAGAGCAACTAGCGTAGTACGCTACGCGACTGAGTCTACTTTTCCAAGCCATGCTCACCCAGGTGGTGAAGAAATATTGGTACTTTCGGGCACTTTTTCAGATGAGTCGGGCGACTACCCACAAGGCTTTTATTTACGAAGCCCGCCAGGGTCTTCACATGCACCTAAAAGTAAAAGTGGCGCAACCATTTTTGTAAAACTGTGGCAAATGTGCGTAACAGAAACCGCCCCAGTGCGCATAAATACACACGATCAGGCTACGTGGATAACCCAAAATAACCGCCTAATATGCCCGCTTTATCAAGATGATAACGAAGTAACTAAACTGGTAAAGTTAACCCCGCAACAGCCCCTATTCGATAATCTAAAAGCACATAATGCCTTGGAGTTATTTATACTGGGCGGCAGCGTAATACACAACGAGGTAGAATATTCAAAAGGAAGCTGGCTAAGGCTGCCAAGCACGAGTAAAGCGTTAATATCTGCGGGAAATAACAGCGCTACAATTTACCTAAAAGTAGGTAATTTTAAAAACATAGGCTGTGGAGGCTAAATAATGCGTACAAAAATTGCGATTATAGGCGGTGGGCTAAGCGGCGTGTATGCAGCTTACCAGTTAGAGCAATGCGGCATTACCGATTACATATTGCTTGAAGCCAGAGACCAATTAGGTGGCCGTATTATGGACTTTACAAGCCTGTCGCAAGCGACAACAAATAGCTTTGATCTTGGCCCAACGTGGTTTTGGCCAGAGTTTCAGCCGCAATTAAATGCCATTATTAAAACCCTAAACCTAGAAACATTTGCCCAGTACGAGCAAGGCAATACGTTAGTAGAGCGCTCACATACACAACCGCCCACAGCAATGCCCGGTTATACGCATGCGCCTACGTCTATGCGGTTAAAAGGTGGCATGGGCACACTTATTAATGCCTTACATGCAAAGCTTAGCAACAAACACATAGTGACCGGCGCTTTGGTTAAAACAATTACCCACCAACACGGTAATATTGAAGTTAACTTTAGCACCTCAAACACAACCGATAATAAAGTAAACGTTGAGCACGTAATGCTTGCGCTACCACCACGCTTAGCCGCAAGCCAAATAACATTTACCCCCGCATTGCCAAGCGATTTAGTAACGCAGTGGCAAAATACCGCAACCTGGATGGCACCCCACGCTAAGTATATTGCAGTGTACGATACGCCATTTTGGCGCAAGCAAACGCTCTCGGGCAGCGCCCGCAGCAGTGTTGGGCCAATGGCAGAAATACACGATGCATCAAATCCACAAGGCCAAGCCGCATTATTTGGCTTTATTGGCATACCCGCCGATGATCGAAAACACATTAGTAATGAAGATTTAATCACCCATTGCAGAGCGCAGTTAGTCAGGCTTTTTGGCGCACAAGCCGCCACACCCAAAGCCGATATTATTAAAGACTGGGCACAAGACCCACTCACCGCAACACATTTAGATGCACATGCGGCTAATACGCATACCCCAGCACCTTGCATAACCGCGCAAAATGGCCCATGGCATCAAAATTTAGTCGGTATTGGCAGTGAATGGTCAGTGCAATTTCCGGGCTACGTTGCCGGTGCAGTTGATGCGGCAAACATAGGCGTTGAGCTGTATTTAAAAAAGTTAACGAGTGATGTGTAGAGGCTGAAGTTTGAGCTTAGTGCTTTAATGGATAGCTCATAACGGCAGCTGATGGGCGGTTATGAAAAGTTCGTTCAAACACATTTTCGGACAAAAACGTTTTAGGTCGTCGGCTGTATTGGGTAGATTTCTATGGGCTAACGCTTTGCTAAGCGGCAATAAAATAGCCGGCTAAAATTAGCGAGGAACGAGCAAAAGCCAGCTGTTTTTTGTCCGTTTGAGCAACTTGTTATACGAATTATGCTACTTGCCTATTTTTTAATAATGAGGTGAATTCACTCATACTAACAACTTTAACTTTACTATCTTCACTGTAAAACCCCTTGGAAGGAGCAGGCTTCTTAGTAACTAAATATACGCTATCAACACCGTCTTCTCTCGCCATTGCCTCTAGGCGGTATATAGTCCGCCTGATGTTATTTAATGGAATGACATCTCCCCATGCTTTAGCATCCACAGCAATATTTTTATCGCCCGCCTCTATAACAAAATCAGGTTGATGCTTACCTATACGGGGCTCTGCTTTATATGCGTACCCAGATTTTTCTATTGCCTTGGCAACCTCGACTTCAAAAGCTGCCGCTGCAAGTACAGCTGAACTTCTACTAGGTGCGACAACTTCTTCTTTTTCACGTCTTACAACAGTTAACAAGCTAAGCATGGCAATACTCGCGATAAACACTCCAACACCTGATAGTAGCCAGTCTGAATTAGACGCTATGAGTGAACCGGGATCTTTTAAATAGCTATAAAGGACAGACGTAGTTGCACCTACCATAGATACTGAGACTGTTAGCATTGCAACAGAATCTCTTTTCTTTCTGTTTTCGGCTTTCAGTTGTTTAAACTCTTGAATTGAAGGAGTGGAAGGTTTGTTTTCTATTTTAGAGAATAGCTTATCTAATCTCGATTCGATCTCTACTCTCTGAGGTGGCGATATTAAGTCACTATCAAATACTTCGGTAAATATGCTATTCAGTATTTGTTCCTCGGATAGCATGTCGTTAGGAGATGTATTAAATTCCCTAGCTTTGCCTTCAATTATTCGTGAGATGTCTTTGTACTGAGGGGTATAATCCTCTAGTACCATTCTGCGCATAACAGCACGATGCAAAGATTTATTAGCATTTCGCGTTCGCTCTTTTTTAGCCCCAATTGTTTGGCGATAACTAAGCCAAAACAATAAAATCGATACAGCTATACCAATGCCTGTTTGAAGATAACCATCCATATTAATATCCATACTCTAAAATTCGTATAACAATTTTATAGTGCGCTCGTCGCGCATCTTTCTGCCGATGTTGCGCGCATGTATTATTAAATCTATTTTTAACAAATAACGTAATGTATTGCTAACTATAATTTTTTTATTGATGCGAAAGAGATTCAGAAAAAAGAAAGTGCGCTCGTCGCTCATTTTCTTGAATATGGAAGCACAACAACAGAACTGTGTATTAATACAGTTATTTATATCATCACCAACATAAAATGTTGATAATAATTGGCAAGGTATTTTACTGTATCGGATGGCGCTTCGCTTATCCGACCTACGTTTATGTATACTTGGAAGCGCAAGCTAATACATTCCAAATTATTAATTCACTTTAACGCCCTACATTTAACGGCAAAGCCATTTACACATTAGAGCGTGTTGATTCTATAAACCCTTTTACATAATCAAGCTGTAAGTCGTTATCGCGCACGCCTACATTAACGCTTTTTTGCAGCCCTTTATTACCTATGCTTATGCCTTTTATGCCTAAACGGCTTTCGTGCGATGACACTAGCCACTCTGGTAATACTGCTACCCCCCGATTAGCAGATACTAATTGCAGCATCATTTCGGTGCTTTCTATGGGTACTCTGCGTCTGGGTTGCACGTTAGCGGGGTCCAAAAATCGAGTGTATACATCTAAGCGGTTGTAGCCTACAGGTACGGTGTAAAGTATTTGGTTTTCGAGATCTTGTGCTGTAACAAATTCTTTGTTGTATAACGGGTTTTGCTCGCTCACGACAATACATAAATTGTAGTTAAACACAGACCTAAAGTTTAAGCCCTCTGTATTGACGGGGTCGGGGGTTATTAGCACATCAATTTCGTTGGCTTTTAGCGCTGCTATGCCATCAAATCTAAAGGCACTTTTTATTTCTACGTCTACCTCTGGCCATGCTTTTAAAAATTGCTGAATTTTGCCCATTAACCATTGCTCACACGGGTGGCATTCCATGCCTATACGCATGATTCCTCGCCGGCCTTGGGCAAATTCTTGCAATACGCGCTCGGCGTGCTCAAACTCGGTGACCATTTTGTCTGCAAGTGAAAGTAAATAAAGCCCCGCCTGAGAATACACCAGCGTATTGCCTTTACGGTGCCACAGTTTTACGCCAAATCGGCGCTCTAATTTAGCAATAGTATGGCTCACAGCCGACTGGCTTAAGTTTAAACTCTCGGCCGCGGCGGTCACGCTTTTAAGGCGATTAACCTCTTTAATAATGTGTAGATGATTACGTTCAAGCATTATGATTTATATTCATTCCAAAACCAGTTTTTACCATTAGTGTTCATAATGGTGTTTTGGTAATATTATCACATTACATACTCAAGTCTATGCACTTTGCTGTTGTGCTATGTATACACACCAGCAAAACACCTAGCATTTAACGTATTACCAGGAGATACAGCCTATGTTTAGCGACTCTATCTATACTTTTATATTAATAGGTATAGGGGGCACACTAGTGTTAGATATTTACGCGGGGTTACTCGCTAAGTTTTTTGATTTACCCGCCACAAATTGGCGATTAGTCGGGCGCTGGGTAGGTCATATGAAGTCGGGGCAATTTTATCAGCCTGCACTACCTAAGGCCGAAAAAATACCGGGTGAGCTTGGTATTGGTTGGGTTGTACATTACCTAATTGGCATAGCGTACGGGTTAATATTAATGGTGTGTGTAAACACGCAGTGGCTTGATTTGCCAACCATACTACCTGCATTACTTGTTTCGTGGTTTGGCATAGTTGCCCCCTTTTTTATTATGATGCCAGGCATAGGGGCGGGTATGGCCGGTGCAAAAACACCTAACCCCACAGTTACGCGCATAAAAAGCTTTGTAGGGCACACCATATTTGGCTTAGGCATGTTTTTAACCGCACTGGTTTTAGCATAATTTTAAGTAGGAAAGCAGACTATGAACATTTTAAATTTAAGCACCTATTCTACGCATATAAAAATAGTGGGCTTATTAGCTATTGTTATTTCAATAGCTGCGTGGAGCACAGATTTATTAGGCATTGTGTATGCGTGCCCCTATTGTAGAGTGCAGCGCTCAGTAATAGGCCTGTTAGGCTTATTATTAATAACGCCTGCGGTTACACACTGGATAGGCAAATATTTCTCTTTAGTAATTGGTTTTTTTGGCGCTACAGTGGCTGCTAATCAGCACTTTATGGGCTGGAAAAAAATATCAGCAGGCACCTTTGAATTTAAAGATAACCTGTTAGTTGACCCATTTATTTTATCGGCCTGTGCACTAACAGGTATTATTGGGCTCACTTATTTAGCAATAACAGCCGCAAAGTTACCTGCTAAAACGGCTTAACATTTAGTACCGTAGCTAAAACAAACAAGGCGCACTTTTTATTAAAAGTGCGCCTTGTTTTTTATATATAAATTTAATTTAGTTACGTTAAATCTGTTTTTTCTATGCGCTTAAAGCAATCTACTTATTACCACCTATCTAAAAATAACTCACAGGCTTCTAAAAGCTTTTCCCGTGCAATGCCGTCTCTTGATTGAATAGAAAGGCCATTAATAAAGGTATCTAAAATTAGCATAAATTGCTCTACGGGCATTTCTTGTTGCCACTCTTGCTGGGCTGTTCCGCGCTCTATGCATTTTACAAGCGCTTTACGAATGTCGTTGCGTACCGACAGTGCCATTTGCTCAACTTCTTTATTTTCGTCGCCGCAGTTTAAGCCAGATAAAACAATCATGCAGCCCGATGGTTGCTTAGTTGAGGTTTGCATATGAATGGTTTTAAACACCATGTTTTTAATCGCTGCTTTTGCAGGAACCGACTCGTTTTCTAGCTCCGAAAAGGTCTCTCCACAGGTGCTGGTATAAAGTGCTAAACATTCACTGTATAGAGCTTGCTTTGAGCCAAATGCTGCGTAAAAACTCGCAGATGAAATATTGCCTAACACTTTGCGTAGCTCAGCTAAAGAAGTGGATTCGTAGCCTTTTTGCCAAAATAAATCCATTGCACTTTTTATTGCATCTTCACGGTTAAACTGGCGTGGGCGTCCGGTTCGGGCCATATAAATTACCTCAAGTAAGTAAATTTTAAATAAGTGTATTGTTAGTTAAAACACTCAAGCCCGAAATACTAAGTATTGTCGGGCATTGTGCTGATCATATCATAAGTTTTAAATACAGTTGCTGTGCTAAGCACCTAAGCGAGTAAAGTATTGCTCTACATCTAGTGCTGCTTTACACCCAGAACCTGCAGATGTAATTGCCTGCCTATAATGGTTATCGCTTACATCACCTGCGGCAAATACGCCGGGAATATTCGTTAATGTTTCACCATTTTCAAACCCAGAATACACATTAATGTAGCCATCGCTCATATCAAGCTGATCTTTAAAAATATCTGTATTAGGCTGATGCCCAATGGCAATAAACACCCCATTAACGCTCAGTGTTTCTCTATCTTGCTCCGGTAACGTTGATTTAATAGTAATTCCTGTAACGCCGTTAGCGTCACCCACTATTTCATCTACTTGGTTATTCCACTTAATAGTTACTTTACCTTGCGCTACTTTATCAAATAGGCGCTGTTGTAAAACCTTTTCGGCACTGAGTGAATCACGACGGTGAATAAGCGTAACGTGCGAGGCAATATTAGCTAAATATAAAGCCTCTTCTACAGCGGTATTACCACCGCCAACCACAGCTACGCTTTGGTTTTTATAAAAAAAGCCATCGCAGGTTGCACATGCCGATACACCCTTACCTTTAAACTCGGTCTCGCTTGGTAGGCCAAGGTACTTTGCCGATGCACCCGTAGAAATAATTAACGCATCAGCTGTGTAAGTTTGCTGCCCTTTAAGCACAAATGGCCTTTGCTGCAGGTCAACATGTGTGATGTAGTCATGCACGATTTCGGTATTAAAATTTTCAGCATGTTCTTTAAACTGCCTCATCAGTTGTGGCCCCTGAATACCCGTTGGGTATCCTGGCCAATTTTCAACATCAGTTGTTGTTGTGAGTTGCCCACCCACTTCAAGGCCAGTAATTAGTAATGGTTCAAGGTTTGCTCTAGCTGCATAAATAGCGGCAGTGTAACCAGCAGGCCCTGAACCCAAAATTATCAACTTTCGATGTGTGCTCATTTATCACCTCTTTGGCGTACTAATCTTTTAAAATTAGCGCTTGTAGCTCTGGCGCAGGCATCATACCTACAGAGCGATTTATTTCTTTACCGTTTTTAAATACAACCACAGTAGGAATACTTCTTACCGCTAATTTGGCTGCAACTGATGGAAAATCATCAATATTAAGCTCACCCATAATAATATTTTCATCAGCGAGGTTATCGGCTACTTGCTCGTAAATAGGCGACATCATTTGGCATGGAGCACACCACTCGGCCCATAGTCTTACAACTAATTTGGCGTCTTTTTTGTTTAGCGATTCGAAGTTTTCATCATTTAATTTAATTACTTGGTTAGTCATTTTTGGCTCCTAGTTAAAAGTAAAAATCGACCCACAGTGACACACCTATATTTCGCCTAACAGGTTATTTATATATGCAAACTACGCATAATAAATATCAGAGCTATAAACGTGTTTTAAAAAGATGCTATTTAAAATAAGAGGAACAAACTCTTAAAAATATCAACTTAAAACACATTACCCAGCACAATTGTGGATCGATTGATCCGAAATTTACACTCAAGAATAGCGAGTGTCAACAACTTATAGAACACTCATTCCACAAATAAGTAAAATTAACACTCAAAAAGCCGCACTCATAAATTAATTTGAAGCGACTTTGTTTTTATTTTTTAAATTAAAGCAATAGGTTATAAAGTAAAAAAACAACGCAGCTAGGAGCTGAAATTTAAAATAATTAATTTATGGTTTTTGAGAAAAGAGTAGGGAAGGTGAGCAATATACATTCTGAGGTTGTGAGTTTTTCTTAAATAATTTGAATAATAAATGCGATTTAAAAGCATAATAATGAACGCACATTGTATTTATTATGCTATTTGAAGGTTTAGAGGCCTACAACGGCGCTGCGCCTTTCCATTAAAGTTACATTGCGCCATACGCCATGCAGTTGGCCTAATTTTTCTCGGTTTCCAACTTGCCTAAAACCATTACGAGTATGTAGTGTAATGCTGCTTATGTTTTCAGGGAATATACTGGCTTGTAGCATCCATATACCGTTTTTTTCTGATTCTTTAATGAGTGCACAAAGTAATGCGTGCCCCAAGCCTTTACCTTGGGCTTGGGCTTGGTTTGCAACATATACACTTACCTCGGCAACGCCCGAGTAAACCTCACGGCTTGAACCCTAGATAACCCAGCCCAGCCAAGCACCTTTTCATCCTCAACTGCAACAAGACGACAACAGTTGAGCATAGAACTATTCCATTGTTCCCAATTTTTAGCTTTAGTTTGAAAAGTCGCATTGCCGGTATCAATACCTTGCTGGTAAATGTTTTGAACGGCTAAAAAATCGTTTTTTGCAAATGCTCTTATGATCACAGTATTTCCTTACAACTATTATTACTATCTAAAATTAGCGGCTTACTTATAAATGAGTTAACGGCTAATTTTAATAACCGCTAACATATCGTCTTCGTCCTCATCGAGGCCCACTTCCTCAAACCCAAAACTTGTATAAAAGTTTTTAGCAACAGGATTTTGCGGGTTATAACAAATCTCGATTTGTTCAAGCTTAGGAGTTGCTTTAATCTCTTCAATTGCCATAGCCAGTGCTTTGCGCCCAATGCCTTTATTTTGATAATACCAACTCCATTAAGTATGTGTTCTAAATTTTACGCCGAAAAAACAATTCAGTTCTAGGCGTAAATTGATGTAAATGGTTGTTCCCTTTACGAAATTTAAAACAAAGAAATGGGTTGTTTTAGCAAGTAAAATAGAGCAGCTATTTATTGGAGTTGGTATAAGTTTGATCTACCATAAAGCGCCAAATAGAAACCTTTTTAGGGGTTTCTTGTACCCACATAAAAAAGCCTACAGGTGTACTATTTAAGTAAATCGCTTTACAGGTATACCCGCTATTGTAGTGCGCCTCTACTAACGACCACATATTACACGCTACGTATTCTTCTTGCGTTTTAGTAACATCCAATTCGCATATGGCTTCATAGTTATCGGCGGTGATGTCTTCCAGTGACAGATTCATGTTTTTTCTTTAGAACAACTTTGTGCAATTAGTAAGCTATCAGTGTATGTACCTATAATAAATCAAATGAAGATATTGATTTTTATACACCCTATATTAGCCAAATTAATAATCTACAAGTCTATTTAAAACAAAAAGGCCGCAGTAAATAAATACTGCGGCCTTTGCTTTTAGCTAAACTTTTTTAAACGAGCTACGTTTAATAAGCGCCTGCGCTGTAAATAAGCTCATAGCTGTGGCTGTAAATCTCAAGGATGTTACCAAACGGGTCTTCCATGTAGATCATGCGGTACGGCTTTTCGCCAGGGTAGTAGTAACGTGGCTCTGGCATACGTTTTTTACCACCTGCAGCAACAATACGCTCCGCTAAGCCTTCAACATCTGGGTCTTGTACACAAAAATGGAAGATACCGGTTTTCCAGTATTCAAAGTTGTCTTTAGGGTTTTCTTGGTTTTTAAATTCGAAAATTTCGACACCAATACGGTCGCCTGTTGAAAGGTGCGCAATTTTAAATTTTTCCCAATTTGGACCAAATACATCGGTGCACATTTCGCCAATGGGGCTGTTATCTTCAGTGATCACGGTAGGCTCCATTATGGTGTACCAGCCCATCACCTTAGTGTAAAACTCTACGGCTTTTTCAACATCCGGTACTGAAATACCAATGTGCGAAAAACTACGTGGATATGTATGACTCATAATGCTTCCTCTTTAACGTGTGACTTATCTTGTGACTAGTTGATGGAGTTAGTTTACGAATTGACCAATATTAAGTAAAATTATCATTAATCATCATTTTGAGTACGTTTTGTAATGATAAACCCGACATGGTTAAACACGTTTTGTACGTTGGTTGAGGTAAATCATTTTACCCAAACAGCCGAGCGCTTATTTATGACCCAATCAGGCGTAAGCCAGCATATTAAAAAGCTAGAGCAGCAAGTAAACTGCGCGCTATTAGAGCGCCACGGCAAACAATTTACCCTTACCGTACATGGGCAAAACTTGTATCAGCAAGGCAGCTTGTTATTAAAAGAATGGCAATTTTTAGAACAACAATTAAAAGATGACTCGCCTTACAGTGGCCTAGTAAAAATACAATCGCCTGGTAGTTGTGGGCTACAATTTTATAGCCAATTATTAGCATTACAGGCTGAGCATACCGAGCTTAATATTGATTATCGCTTTGCACCTAATACCAGTGTAGAGCAAGCGGTGGCAAACCACAGTGCCGACATAGGCTTTTTAACCCAAGCCCCCACGCTTAGCGAAGTTACCAGCCATAAAATTGGCCAAGAAGCTTTATTATTAGTAACCCCCGCACATATTAAAAACCCAACATGGGAGGTTTTATGTGAGCTTGGCTTTATTGGCCACCCCGATGCAAAACACCACGCGCAGCTATTACTTAGCGAAAACTACAGTGAGTTTGAACATGTTGATCAAATTAAGCGTACGGGGTTTTCTAACCAAATAAGTTTAATACTCGAACCAGTAAGTTTAGGGCTAGGTTTTACTGTTTTACCTGCTTATGCGGTGGGCGCATTTAATAAACCAGCGCTTATAAAAACGCACCATTTAGCCAACCCAATCAGCGAAAATATTTATGTGTGTCATCATCGAAACAGGCCAATGGCAAAGCGCATGCACACGGTAATTGAGGCGATAAAAGCGGGGGAATAGTTTTTTTAAAAAGGCAGTACAGCCAGCTTTTATTTACTGTACTGCCTTTTTGGGTTTTAGCGTGTTTAAACCTTAGACATATAGGCGCTTACATACGCCTTATTTTTAAATACCAACCACAAAGTAAGCGCTATAAGGCCAATACTTAGCTGAATAACACCTAAGTTTTTAATTAATGTTTCTGCGTTAAGCGATACAAGCGCCATACCTATTGCACCTGCAATCATAGAGCAAAACTGAATAACGGCCACAGCAGAGCCCGTGTCCGTTGTTTGTTGCTCTAACATTAAATTAGTACCGGGCACGCGGGTAATAATAACGGTTAAGGTAGCTATTGCTGCTAATGCACCAAATACCCAAGGCGATAAACCGCCTATAAAAATGGTACTTATACCGCATGCTGTTAGGGTTAAAAAACTCGCAGTAATTATTTTTTTTATCGATACACGTTTAGAAAGCCGCATATAAATCGTTGGCCCAAACGAGGCGCACACAGCATTCGCTGCAAAGGCGTAACTAAAGGTTTGCTCAGACAAACCAAACCCATTGATATATACATAAGAGCCCGCCGCTAAAAACGACATTAACGCCATAGGCACAATAGTAAAAACAGCCAATAGCGATAAAAATGGCGGATTTTTAACTACTACAGCTAATCGCCCCCACGACTGAAAAACAGAGCCGGCGTAGCGTGTATGTAAGGTTTCGCGGTAAAAAAAGGTAAATAACATAGCCACCGAGCCAAACACGGCTAAAGCAGCAAACATCATATGCCAATTAGCAATTTTTAATAGCAATGCGCCCAGCACAGGCGCCACCATAGGGGCAATAATAACCAGCGACATAATAGTGGCGATAATTTTTTCTCGCTCGCGGCCATCGTACAAATCTTTTACTATTGCCGTGGCTACAACCGTTACTGCACTTCCGCCAAAGGCTTGTAATAAACGCGCGCCTATAAGCATTTCTACAAAATTAGATAACGCACAAAGCACACTGCCTATTACGTATATTCCAAGGCCCATAAGCAAAACAGGTTTACGGCCAAATTTTTCACTTAATGGACCCCAAAACAATAATCCTATGGCGTAGGCTGCAAAGTATACGCTAAGTGTTAAGTTAACCATGGCTTGGTTAGTATTTAGTTTCTCTACCATAGTAGGTAAAGCAGGAAGATATAAATCGGTAGTTAAAGGGGGAAATGCACTAGGGCGTGTTGATCTTTGATGGTTGAATTTGCAGCAGTATGTTTGGTTTTTAGGCAAGGCAGAGCCTATGAAGTGTGGTTATTCCCCATAAATAGGCGATAACGCAGCATAAATGCCAAACATGCGCTGCCCTTCGGGTTCTGCCTAGGGGCGATAAACTCTTTGTTGCTCGGTTTTTAC
>NZ_PNDP01000040.1:0-60141 GCF_005886415.1 Pseudoalteromonas sp. S327
CCTAGGGGCGATAAACTCTTTGTTGCTCGGTTTTTACTTAGCCCACTAGGTTACAAACCTCGCGCCGCGATTTGATCGCCCCTAGATTGAACAAATTTCAATCCGCAAAGATCAACACGCCCTATACACGTAAATTTAAAACACCTAAACATACTGCTATCCGCTTAAAGCGCTATGGCATCTAGTTTATTTATGCACCCTAAGGAACCCTATGTTTGATTTAATAAGCAAACGCAGCGCTAATTTAAAAAATGATGTATTAGCCGGCTTAACCGCTGTGCTTACGCTCATTCCCGAAGCCGTTGCGTTTACCTTTGTAGCGGGAATTGACCCAATGATGGGACTATATGGCTCGTTTTTTGTTGGCTTTATTACCGCCGTGTTTGGCGGCCGCCCAGGTATGATTTCGGGTGCTGCTGGCTCTATGGCTGTAGTCACCACCGCCTTTATTATTATGTTTGGGCTCGAGTACTTGTTGGCCGCCGTGGTATTACAAAAAGCCGGTGATTTAGTTGAGGTTAACATTGTTGAAGACCCTAAATACCCTGTAGCCAACGACGCTATGGCGTAACACGTCACTTAGGTAACTCACTAAAAAAGCTCGGAATTTCCCGAGCTTTTTATTTTTAAGTCAATTGTTTAAATTATTTTAAGCTGGTAAGTTAGGCACGTATATGGACACCCCCACATAAAAGGATGTAACTATGCCACTTGTACAACTTATTCTATTTATTGTTTTTGCTGTGTTTACCACACTTGGTTTAAAAAGAATAACCGTAACTTAATGCTATTTGGCTTCATTGCTATATCGTTCGCATTTGTAGGGCTCGACTTTTTGATAGGCGTAGATGAAGGGAAGTCAGGCATTAATTAATAAAAAAATTTTAGCTTGAAAATTAAAGGGACTTTAATGCGCTTATACATACTGATTATTTCTTTAGTTATTTTTTTAAGTGGGTGCCAGAGCTATATTGCTTATCAAATAACTAAGCCTCCGCAGAAAGTTCTCCCTAAAGAATTTGAGAGCTCTATCGCTTTATCTGGAGTACAAACCCATTACTGTAGCAGCGAAGTAGATTGTCTTGATTTTAGGTTTATCTCACCTAAGGATATCGAAAGCTACCTACTCGATGGTAATACACTTTCGCTAAGTTTGATTGTTGAAGGAAGCACTGAAGATGAGGTTTTTGAATACCAACTTACTTCAGATAATTTATCAAACAACCAAAATAGCGGGCTTTTAATCATCTTTCCGGGGTATGGCGTAGACAGCTTGATTTACACCATGCAAGCAAGATGGCTTAGCCATGTCACTGGAAAAAATGTGATAGTGATGCCTGCAAGTAATCAATACGAGAAGTTTAGATTTGGCTTAAACTCGCTTGATGTGCTAGTCAATTATGTAAATAAAGAAAACTACACTGATATTTCCTTAATTAGTTACTCAATGGGCGCAATTGCGGGAGTTGAGTTGGCATCTAAGCTGAACATTAGTAAGCATATACTTTATGCCCCAATGATTAATTTTGAGGCCGCACTAACCACAATTGCTAACTTATCACACCCTATTTATAGCAAACTATTAGGCGATGATTATTTAAATGAAGTCGCGGCTAAGATAATTGAAAAAAGTGAAGTACCTCTTACTAAACTCGACATATTAAATAATCTAAATAAGACCCCGCATGCTAGGCAAACTTACATCTTTTCAAGTAATGCAGACAAAGTGAGTCCATATAATAGGTTGCTTACTCTTAACAACTCAAAAGTGAGCATGTATGAGGTAAAAGATTTAAATCATATTGAAATGGTTTCTTTAATTTCCACACAACAAAGGAATGTGCTCCTTTCCTTGCTTGATGGATAACTTCAACAGTCCTAATAATTGAGAAAAATACTGCTCGTTTTTTACTCCTAATACGTTATGGTAATAAATAACAATACATAACTAATAATAATGGAAGGAGCAGCCATGAATACCCCGCAATCAGATCATATCCCGCAAGAAGCCTTTGATTGGTACGACGAATACGCCCACGGTTTAATGGACCGACGTACATTTATGAAAAAACTAGGTGGGTTAGCTGCACTTGGTTTTTCAATGAGCGTACTAACCAGTGCCCTGTTACCTAATTATGCGTTTGCAGAGCAAGTATCATTTAACGATGATGATATTAAAGCCACCTACGAAGAATTTGATTCGCCAAACGGGCATGGTAAAGGCAAAGGCTACTTAGCAGTACCTAGCAAAATTGAAGGTAAACTGCCGGTTGTATTAGTTATTCACGAAAACCGTGGTTTAAACCCATATATTAAAGATGTAGCCAGGCGCTTAGCCAAAAAAGGCTTTATTGCCTTTGCACCCGACGCACTCTTTCCGCTTGGTGGCTACCCTGGTAACGATGATGAAGGACGCGCCATGCAAAAAACCATGGACAGAGCTAAAATTCAAAACGACTTTGTAGCTGGGGCTCACTTTTTAAAAAATCATTCTAATAGTAACGGCAAACTGGGAGCTGTAGGCTTTTGTTTTGGTGGTTACATTGTTAATTACTTAGCAGCGGTTGAGAGTGACTTACTGAGCGCGGGCGTGCCCTTTTATGGCACACCTGCCAGTGAGTCACTGCACAAAAATATTAAAGCGCCTTTAATGATTCAATTAGGTGAGCTTGATAAACGCGTTAACGCTACATGGCCTGATTATGAAAAAAGCTTAAAAGCTAACAATGTTGAGTACACTATGCACATGTACGAAGGCGCTAATCATGGTTTTCATAACGACTCTACTGGGCGTTATGATGAGCAAAAAGCAGAACTTGCTTGGCAGCGTACCTTAGCGTTTTTTAATGAAAAACTAAGTTAATAATAAGGTAATGCCACCAGCTTAAAATGGGTGGCATTTTTTAAGTTAATTGAGCTCTGTAATGTGTAAAAGCTCACCAGATGGTCCCCATAAATAAATCACTTTACCCCACGGCTCTTGTTTTATCCCTTCAAAGCGAATATCAAAGTGAGTTAACTTACTAATAGTGTTAAAGGCTTCGTTTATGTTTAATACGCACACTTGCAGCATTAAATTTTCAGCAAATTCTTGGTTGTAGTAACGTTGTAAAAACAAACTACATTCACCTGATGTTGCAATACTTAAATCAGCTGATGCAGGCTCAACATTAAAGCCAAGCGCCTGATAAAAGTCGCACGATTGCTGATAATTTTTACACGGCACAAACACTCTAATATCATCAACTTGCATTATCAGTCCTTCATTAGCCAAGCACGCTTTTATCAATAATCCCTTTTGCAATAAGGGCTTTTAAAATACTGGCGCTTTTTTCTCTAAAGGCATCGCGAAGTAAGCGCACCGCCGGAGTGATTGACTGCCTACTTGGGCACACCAACCAAAGCTCTGTAGGCGTGGGTTTAAAGTTTGGCATAACACTTATGACATTACCGGCAAGTAATTCATTAGACATATCTAAGCACGATTTAACCGCCAGCCCCTTGCCCGACACACACCAGCGCCTTACTAAATCGCCATCGTTAGCCGCATGGCCACCGTGCAATTTTACTTTAAACTCTTCGCTGGCATCGCTAAATACCCATACATCTTTAATTATATCTTGCAGTTGATAAAACAGCCCTTTATGTTCTGTTAAATCATGTGGATGAGCCGGCGTGCCATGTGTATCAAGGTAGCTTTGTGCTGCGCATAAAATACGCGGTACATCGCAAATTTTAAAACCGTACATGCTGGCATCGTTAGGTTTACCATAACGCAGTGCAATGTCGACCGAGTCACGATAAAAGTCGATATTACTGTCGCTTATATTGGCGCGCAAGCTGAGCTGAGTGTGGGTTTGCATGAACTCGTCAAGCCAGGGGATCACAATGTTGCGCCCTAAATCAGAAGAAAGCGCAATACGCAGCTCGCCATCAATTATATCGTCATCGCTTTTAAGTGTATTTTTGGCTTGTTCAAGCATTGCCAATGCTTGCTGGCATTGCGGAATGTAACGCTCGCCGGCTGCAGAAAGCCTTAAATGGCGAGTGGTGCGTATAAATAGTTCAAAACCTAAAGCCTGCTCTACCCTTTTAACAGCAGCACTTGCTGTGGCGGTGCGCATATCTAAATTTGATGCTGCAGCAGTAATACTTTTAAACTCTGCCACTTTTAAAATTACCTGTAAGTCTTCTAAAAGCATTGTGTATTAATCCATTATCAACTTAATAATTTAATTATTATTTTTGGCAAAATTAAGCGCTTTAGGTTTGCTTACAGTGTATTGAGCAATCAAAAAGTGATTTATTGTCTATTTATATTTGACAATGCTTATCTATTGCGCGGTTTATCAATATAAAGGCAAATATTACACTGTACCCATCAGCTAGTCACTAACCACTATTTATTAAATTAGGACAATCTTTAGGGCGTTTATTAGTAAACCCAGCTTTTGGGCAGTAATAGTATGTTTAAAAAGCAAATTTGTTTAAAGCAAACGCTCTCCCTTTCAATTAACTAATATTATTTGATAAAGATTCAATTATTACCCTGTTTATTGCATAAAAATTCTCACCTATTATTCACCTCAACGCAAGCGAAGTCATTTAGGCTATTTAAATCGCTTTACTCTATTTTTTTAGCATAACGGGTATCACAGTATGAAACGATTAAAAACCACCTTAGCAATAGCAACCCTGTCATTAGCCGCAAGTGCTTTTTCAAGCGCCTATGCAGCAGACGTTGGCCCCCTTGAAACGGTGACTACTTTTAATAAATATCGCGGCGCAGGTATAACTATAACACCTGCAGGGCGAATGATTGTAAGCATGCACCCGCTTGATGCACCAAAAACGCGAGTAGTTGAAATTATGGCAAACGGTGCTCAACAACCTTTCCCTAGCGAAGATTGGGCTGACGGCCCCGAGCTTGGCAAAGTTGGCCTTGCAGCCGTAATTGGCGTGCATAGCGACAGCAAAGGTGTGGTGTGGATTTTAGACATGGGCAGCGAGCAAGTAGCCCCAAAACTTATAGCCTGGGACAGCGTTGCCAATACCTTAGTTAATACCATTGAATTAAATAAAGACGCTGTACTTGATAACTCGTTTTTACAAGACTTTGTTATTGATGAACGTAACGACAAAATTTACATTGCCGATATGTCTTTTGGTAACTTTATGGGCGCCACTAAACCTGCGTTTATTGTTGTTGATTTAAAAACCGGCGAATCAACGCGTGTACTTGAGGGCAATGCTAAGCTAATGCCAGAGGAGCGCGATATTGTCATCGAAGCCTCTCCTGTTGCATCTAAATCAGCAAAAGGTGAAACAACAAACCTACGTTTTGGTTTAAACCCAATTACCATTGATGATAAAAATGAATGGGTATACTTTGGCGCATTTACAGGCACAAGTGTTTACCGTATTCCGGCAAAAACGCTCGCTGATAGCACGTATTCAGATGCTAAAAAAGCAAAAAGCATTGAAGTGTTTGGCCCTAAAAACCCAAGCGATGGCATGACCTACGCGCCAGGTGGCGGTATTTTAGTAACCGACCTTGAAAACAATGCCATTGGCTTAACGACTAAAGGCCACTACGAAATAATTGTTCAAGACAAACGATTATCATGGCCTGATAGCCTAGCAGTGAGCAATGGTTGGATTTATGTAACACAAGATCAGCTCCACCAGCACCCTGCATTTAGCCAAGGCTTTGGTAATGCAAAACCACCTTACGTATTAACGCGTTTTCGCTTTAATCAAAAATAATTAATTATTTTTATAAGCCAGCCATACCCGCTGGCTTTTTAGGAGTTAAGTTATGTTACTCGATACCCCTATTTGTGACTTTGGCTGGCAAGCGCCCTACTTTACGTTAAAAACCCCGCAAGGCGAGCCTTTTACCTTAGCCGACAACCTAGGCGAAAACGCCTTGTTAATCATGTTTATTTGTAACCATTGCCCTTATGTGCAACGTGTTGCAAGGCGCTTAAGCGAAGATACCGCGTTATTAATAAACGAAGGTATAAATGTGTTAGCTATTATGTCGAACGACTATAAAAGCGTTCCTGCTGACTCCCCAGCTAATATGGAAAAATTTGCTAAGCAGCACGGCTTTTTGTTTCCCTACCTTGTTGATGAAAACCAAGGCGTAGGCAAACAGTATGGCGCGGTTTGCACGCCTGATTTTTTTGGTTTCAATAAGCACGGGGTACTGCAATACCGTGGCCGCTTAGACGATGCAAAAATGAATAACGATGCACATCGCACTCCTGAGTTAGTTAATGCCATGCGCCAAATTGCGGCCACAGGCAAAGGTCCTGAGCAGCAAACACCCAGCATGGGCTGCTCTATAAAATGGAGTAATTCATTATGAGTACAGTACATTTAAAATTGGGCGTAACCGATTTATCGTTTCACCATGTTACGGCCTCTTTAGTGAGCCATGTTTTAACTGATATGGGCTTTACCGTTGAGCGTATTTATGCACCGCATCAAGATAACTTTAAAAACCTTAAATCTGGTGAAGTAGATTTACTCGCCTCAGCATGGCTGCCTTCAAGCCACGGTGTTTATAAAGCCGATGTTGAACAAGTTATGCCACTCGTTGAGCTTGGCTTACATTATGAGCCTTATGCACACTGGGGCGTACCAGATTACGTACCGCAAAGTGCAGTGAACGAAATTAGTGATTTGCTAAAGCCTGATGTGCTTTCAAAAATGCAAAAAACAATTCAGGGCATTAATGCCGGTGCTGGTATTACCCGTTTTTCTATTAATATGATGAAAGAATATGGGCTGACGAGCGCAGGATATGAGTTTTTAACCGGCACAGAGCATGACTGTTTTAGCGCGTTTGAAAACGCCGTCGCCACCCAAACCTGGTGCGTAGTGCCGTTATGGAAACCACAATTTTTGCATTACAAGCACACAATACGTGAGCTTAAAGAACCACAAGGATTACTAGGCGTTGTTGATAGAGCTGTTTTACTCCTACGTGAAGATAAACAAGCGCTGTTTAACCAAGCACAGTTAAACACCCTTAATAAATTACACTTTTCAAATGAGATCATTGCCGAACTTGACTATAAAGTATGCAAAAACTTACAACCCCTCGATGTCGTAACGCGTAATTGGCTTAATAACAACCCAATTAAATAGTAATTTGTGCTTTGTTTTTTTTAAAAAGGCTCAATATAGACACTACTTGGCTAAAATAGCCACTTAACGGAGATAACCATGACCCATCCAATTATTAATGATTTAGAAAAACGTTATACAACTAAACGCTACACAACCAAGCGTATTCCTCAAGATGATCTAGATGTAATTTACGAAGCTATGCGTCTTTCTCCTTCATCTATTAACTCGCAGCCGTGGAAATTTATTGTTATTGAATCAGACGAAGCTAAAGAGCGTATGCACTCTACGTTTGCTAATAAATTTCAATTTAATCAGCCGCATATTAAAACTGCATCGCACGTTATTTTATTTGCTTACAACCCTAAATATAAACGTGATGACTACGCACAAGTAATTGATGCAGACATTAAAAATGGCCGTACTCAAAGTGAAAACCGCGAACAAGCATTTGGTGCGTTTGCTTTTGTTGATATGAATACCGATGAGCAAGGCAACAATGCAATGTGGACCAAAGCGCAAACTTACATTGCCCTGGGCAACACAATGCACGCCGCAGCACGCTTAGGCGTTGATTCAACACCTATGGAAGGTGTAGATGCACAGCTTATTGGTGAAGTGTTTGAACAAGAGCTCGATGGCTATATTTGTGATGTAGCGTTGGTACTTGGCTACCACGATGACACTGAAGATTATAACGCTAAGTTACCTAAATCTCGCTTAGCAAAAGAGCAAGTTATACAGGTTTTATAAAAACCTATTAAAAAAGCTTAGCGCTAATGAGTGCTAAGCTTTTATATTCATTTTATTTTTTAGCAATAGCTTGCAGTACCGACGCTAAACCCGTGTGGTATGTGCCTTCAAACACTTCTCGCTTTAGCTCTTCTAAATGTACAAAGCTAAGCTCGGCTAAGTCATCTTGTAAATCGCTTTTTGAGGTTTTAGTATCGACACTTGGGCCGCCTCCGGTATTATAATTTACTTGCTCAGGCGTATAGGCCTCAAGTAAAAACACCCCACCTGGCTTTAAACCTTTAACAGCGCGCTTATATACCGCTGAACGCACGGCACTTGGTAAAGGGCAATAAATAGACACTACTGCATCCCATTTTTCTTTTCCAAAATCAAACTTCGCTAAATCGGCGTGTACAAGCTCAATGTTTACGTTGTGCTCTTTGGCAAGCTTTGCCGCTTTTTCAAGCCCTACTTTTGAGCCATCAACCGCGGTAACGCTGTAACCCATTTTTGCTAAAAATACCGCATTTCGTCCCTCACCTTCGGCTAAGCTAATAACATTGCCTTTAGGTAATTGCTTATAGTGCTCGGCTAAAAAATCGTTTGGCTGTTTGCCATAAGCGTATTGCTGAGTGTTATACCTTTCATCCCACATAATAGCTCCTGGTATTATTTTGCGTATTCATAGCGTTGAATAAGCCTGCTTAATAATTCCACTAATAATATGTAGTGTAAATAGGTAACTAATTTTTTAATGTTATTAATATAATACTCAGCCATGCTCACGCACACTGCTAAGTGCTGGATTAAAAGGGGTTATTTTCAGAGCTAAATAAAAAAAGCCAGTGACGAGGTCACCGGCCAAAAGAAGGCAATACGAAGGGAGTCGTACTGGCTGTTAAAACTTTTTCAGTATTCGCTATCTTAATAACGGCACATGAGATTCTAATGCCTGATAGTTCATCCATTGGTTTAATTGCTCTGGCCAGGTAATGCTTGGCTCGCAATATAAACCGCGTAATATAGAAAAATAAATAGCGCTATCAAGCAAGCTTAATGACGTTTTACCATTATTAATATTGAGCTGTTTTTCGGAGCCAATTAAAAATTCATTTACTTGTAAAACTATCTCAGGAGTTGATGCTATTAGGTTTACAAAGTTAAGCTCTGTCGATTGCTTGTTATCTTCCCACGCTATGCGGCTAGATTCTGTTTTTAACTCTTTTAAATCCAGTAATGGCCAGCGCGGCAAACCAATTTGCAATAAAGGCGCAAACGAGCCACCTTGCCACTCAATAGCCCCTTGCGTTGGCTTGTTTGATTCGCTAGAACCAGCAAGTTCAATAAGCAGGCTAATAATTTCGTTACTTTCACTCATAACAGTGCCGTCATCTTTTTCAAGAATAGGTACCATTTTTTTACCAATTAGTTTTGTTGGTGTTTCAGTGTCGTCGTAATCAAGTACAACATCATCAAGCTTAATGCCTAATTTGCCTGCTACATATTTAACACGCGCACAAAAAGGACAATGAGAGTAACTGTATAGTTTCATAATTAATTAAAGCCTAAAGCGGGTTAAGTACCTATGGCCGTAAGATACCCAAATAGTCAGCGCAGAAAAACCGCATTTAGGTTGAAACTTTATCTTGTAAAAATTGATAATCACGCTTTAATACCAGTCCGCATAATTAAGTGATCTATTTTGAGGATGGATAAACGTGTTGATAGCAAGGCAAAAAATTCGCTATTTAGTCGTTCTAAATGAGAATTTTTTAACGCAGATAGCGACACGTTTAGCCCCTGAAAATGATTAAGCGTTAATGCGGATTGGTATAAGTAGTAAATAACATAAAAAAACACGCCATAAAGGCGTGCTTAATTTACACATTATAGTTAGCGCCCTATTACGCCCTCAGCTAAAGGTTTAAATCTAAATATGTAATAGGGTGCTTTATTTTGAGCATTGCCGTTATTAAGTTGTGCCGAAAGCGGCAATTGCGCAGCGCCGGTGTACATGTAACCCTCTGGTCCAATGCTTACACCATCAGGCCAAATCATGTTTTTATCGTACGTGTAATCACGGTACGTACGTGTTTTGGCATCAATAACGCCCACAGTACGCTCACCCACTATGGTTAAATATAAATTATCATCAGCATCAATACTTAAACCACCGTTTACTGGTTTTTGTGCGTATTGCTCTACACGTTCGCCTAGTTGTTTATCAGTTAATTGCTCGTTAGCAATGTCGGCCATTTTAATACGGTAAACATACTTTTTATTAAGCGGAGCAAAGTAAAGCCATTGCTGCGCGTTATCAAGCACAATGCCATCGACCCCAATAAAGGCATTAAGTTGCTTTTGGTTATCAGTCCCTTCATCAATCATTATTGGCATTGTGTAATCGGGTAATGCACTTTCGTGACCTTGCAGTACTCGCCGGCTCTTACCTGTTTTAGTATTAACGATAATAAGGGCGGCTTGCTTGCCATTTCCGCCATCTGCAATACCTTCATCAGCGATCACCAATGTATTGTATTTGCTCGATATAGCTAAATCATTAAGTTGAGATTGAGCAACCGATATAGGGCTAGGTAAATAAATAATTTTATTAAGTTTATTGTTTAGCGCATCCCATGCTATCAGCTTTGGCGTAATACGCGGTTGCGCCTGGCCTGAGTCGAGTATCCATACATTACCTCTGTCATCAGCCCTTACCCCTAATACCCAATTTAAATAGTTAGCGGGATTTTTTAAGCTGCCATCACTTTTATAAGGGGTTTGCATTTGCGCATTAGGAAATGGCACCACATCACCACTTTTTAAAAGCTCCCCCACTTTTACTTTTGGGTTATAAAAAGGGTGATAACTAAAAATAAAGCGCTTGTTTTGTGTATACGTAATACCGCCCACAGCACCGTCGGTTTGTGCGTAAACCTCAGCGGGTACCGTGTCATTTGCAAAAGCCGAGGCACTTATTAGCAAGGCTATAGCGCTTAGCCCTAATTTAGATTTATTTAAAAACATAATTTGCCCTACTTTTGCTTAATGTAATTAGCTGTGCCGTCTATCCAGTCTTGTCGAGCTGGGGCAAAAAAATCAATATCTACCGTATCTTCGGTAAAGTGAAATTCGTGCGGTACATTGGCCGGAATCACCATCATGTCACCCGCTTTCATAAGGTATTGTTTACCGCCAGAAAACACTTTAGCCTCGCCTGACATGATCCACGTCACTTGTTCATTCGGGTGCTTATGAAGCGGTACTTTGCCGCCTTTTTTAGCCACCCATTTTACAAACGTAGATTGCGTACCATGAAAATATTGGCGTGTTAAATATGGGCCCATTTGCTCTTTGGGCTGGCTGTCGAGATTAAGTAAAAAAGGGGCGTTGGTAATGTGCTGATTATAACTATCCATTATACCCATTTGGGGTGCAGGCGTTATTTGCTGTTCAAGTTTACTTTGCGCTGCCCATACGCCACTGCTTGTTAAAGCAGTTGCTAGTAAAAGCGTGTTAATTTTCATAGTTTCACCTAAATAATAAACTGTGTGCGGCTGCACTGACTATTTAGGTAAAGTTTACAGGCTGAGGATTTTTGAAAAAGCCGCCTAGGCAAGAAACATTTTCAAATAAAAACGAGTAATTAATTACTTATTACAAAATAAAAACCCAGCAATAAAGCTGGGTTTTACTTAGGTAATGCTTAAAAAACCTTAACTGACCTTTAATTCTTGCATTTGTATGTACTTTACTAAGTCTTCAATCGTTACCACTGTCATGCTGTGTTTATTAGCATAATCACTTACCTGTGGTAAACGCGCCATGGTGCCATCAGGATTAGTGAGTTCACAAATAACCCCAAACGGTTTTAAACCAGCCAGCTGCATTAAATCAACAGATGCCTCGGTGTGGCCGCGGCGAACTAAAACCCCACCTGTTTGTGCTTTTAAGCCAAATACATGGCCTGGGCGCGATAAATCACTGGGTTTGGCGTTATCGGCTGTGGCAGCTTTAATCGTTGTTACTCGATCTGCGGCCGATACGCCGGTTGTAACACCATATTTAGCCTCTATTGTGACTGTGTAGGCTGTATTATTTTGGCTGGTGTTGTGAGTTACCATTTGCGGTAGCTCGAGCTGCTTAATACGCTCATCGCCCATACACAGGCACACAATACCGCTGCCTTCGCGGATCATTTCCGCCATTTGTTGGGTGGTTAAATGCTCGGCAGAAAAAACAAAATCACCTTCGTTTTCGCGGTTCTCGTCATCAACAACAAGTACGCCTTGGCCTTGCTGCAAAGCAGCAATGGCGTTTTCTACACGGGTGTGGCTTTCACCAAATTGGCTAAGTAAAGACTGAATCATTATTATATTCCACATAAAAATAAATAGATTCAGGACACTGAAAGGCATGGCAAAATACACAAACTAAATTGCGCACTTTTTGCCACGAAACAGCTTATACCAATCCGCTTAATTAAGTGATTTATTTTGAGGTTGGAAAAACGTGTCGCTCAAAATGATTAAGTATTATTGCGAATTGGTATTAAACACGCAGCCACAGGCAACGTGTTTGCATACGCTACAAGCTATATTCTCTTTCATCCGGACTATAACCGTCGGCTCTGGCATCTCACCAGATCTGCTTGACCTTTATTTAATACATTAAAAAACGATTATTAAATAAAGCGCTCGCGGGCTCGTTTTATTCAAAAGCTAATGAGTAAAACATACCGCCGGTGGGGAATTTCACCCCGCCCTGAGAATGTACCGTGAACTTATCTGTTCACGGCCTGCGCATTATACGCGTGTATTTATACGTTATTCAAAAATAAACGTTAAATAAGCTCAGTATTTAGTGAGGCATTGAGTACTTTACCTTGGTTAATATCGGCCGTGAGTGAGCATTTTGCGCCATTAACTAAGTTTAAATTTGGCTGCACATGGCCAATATCAGCATCTATTATTACCGGGAATAAGCAACCACCCAATGCCACGTCTAGCGCATGGCGGTAATCAAATGCATCGTGATGACTTTGTGTTATTTCGCTGCGCCCTAAAATAAGGCCGTTAATATCATCAAATACACCGGCAAGTTTGAGCGACAGTAAAAATCGCGCCACGGTGGTAGGGGTAAGCTCTGAATTTTCTAAGTATAAAATTAGCCCTTCGTTCGCACTGTGTTTTTTAAAGTCATGCAATGCTAAAAATGGCGAATCCAGCAATAACCCTACGGTATCAAGGCAGCCGCCAAATAAGCGCCCAGACATCTCTATTGTGCGCTCATCTGTGTAATTTAGGCACTGCCACTGGGTAGGCTCGCTTGGCGCTAGCAGCTCATCGGGGTTTTGTGCGTAATTGGGTTTATTTTTTTGATAATAAGCAGAAGGTCCTTGCTCAAATTTACTTCCCGACTCGTAGGTAATGGTTTCAAAAATTTGTAAGCTGTAGGGGTTTGTTTCATCTGGGTGAAGCTGCATTAGGTTGGCACTATGAAGTGTTGCCCATTGGCACTTAGCCGTAAGTGCACAGGCAATTGTGCTCACATCAGAAAAACCCACCAGCCATTTAGGTTTGGCCTCTTTTATGGCGTTAAAATCCAGTAGTGGCAAAATTTCCATCGCCAGCTCTCCGCCCATTGGCGGCATAATGGCGGCAACCTCATCGTCTAGCAAAAAGCCCATTAATTGCTTGGCATGCGCTTTTGCATCTAATTCATCGCGGGGTTTATTTTGGCGTAAAAACTCCCCTTCTACTACCTCGTAACCACGGTGTTTTAAACCGTCTATCACTCTATCTAATCGTGCATGGTATTTTTCTTTTAAGCCCGACGATAGCGAGCAAATAGCAATTTTAGAGCCTACTTTTAAAGGCGCTGGATAAAGTATATTAGCCATGAATGTTCCTTTTAATAAAGTGATTCCAGTGTGTAAAAGCCGTTATGCATTTACACATTACCTATATGAATGTACCTATATCAACACGCACACTCTTTATGCAATATGAATAAGCGTAGAGTGTGTTTAGCACTTATGCAGTCACCATTTTATTTATAAATTTTTTAACGGGTAATGGCACGCGCTTTTTTAGCAATCCAATTATGCCAATCCGTTTAACTCAGCTCTTTATTTTGAGGGGTGGTGTTATATATGGGGTTTATGGGGGTAAGTTGCTATTAGCTAGTTTTTAGGTATAAAAAAACCGATGCAATTGCATCGGTTTTTGCTTGTACATTACTGTGAGCTAAATATTAAAGATACTCAACGTCAATGATTTCGTACTCAACGTCGCCTTTAGGCGTTTTAATGGTCACAGCATCATCTGTTTGTTTACCAATTAAACCGCGCGCAATCGGTGAGTTAACAGAAATTAAGTTATTTTTAATATCTGCTTCGTCATCACCCACAATACGGTAGGTTACTTCGGCATCTGTTTCTACATTTACAATAGTGACAGTAGTACCAAAAATAACTTTACCTGTATTAGGCATTTTAGTTACGTCAATAATTTGCACATTTGAAAGCTTAGCTTCAATTTCTTGAATACGGCCTTCACAAAAACCCTGTTGCTCACGCGCTGCGTGGTATTCAGCGTTTTCTTTTAAGTCACCATGTTCACGTGCAATCGCAATATCATTTACGATTTTAGGACGGGTAACTGTTTTTAATTCGTTAAGCTCTTCGCGCAGTAACTCTGCGCCACGAACTGTCATCGGAATTGATTGCATACTTTTCTCACTTAACACCAAGGCCTAGTGGCCTTGGTACATTTCCTTAGTTCAATCGCTGGTGTAGCTCTTGAACTGACGTCACTTTACTACGGTCGTCCGCTTGGTTAGCAGTACAGTTAGCAAATGCCGCGTTCAAGGTTGTCGTGTAGTTGGTTTTGTTTTGCAATGCACCACGACGCAACACCTTCGAATCTTCGATCGCTTGGCGACCTTCGGTGGTATTTACGATATAGCTGTACTCTTTATTCTTGATGTTATCAAGAATATGCGGGCGGCCTTCATATACTTTGTTTACACGGCGTACTTCAATACCGGCCTCTTTTAAAGCCTCTGCTGTGCCACCTGTTGCATCAATTTCAAAACCAAGGTCTGTCATGGTTTTAGCAAGTTCTACAACACGAGACTTATCGCTGTTACGTACAGATAGTAACGCGCGACCACCGCGTGGTAAAGTGTTGCTTGCACCTAATTGTGCTTTTGCGAACGCTTCGGCGAAAGTATCGCCAACACCCATTACTTCACCTGTAGAACGCATCTCTGGGCCACGGATAGGATCCACACCTTGGAACTTAGCAAACGGTAAAACAACTTCTTTAACGCTGTAATACGGTGGAATTACTTCTTTAGTAATGCCTTGGCTTGCTAAAGACTGACCCGCCATACAACGCGCGGCTACTTTTGCAAGTGCAATACCGGTCGCTTTAGATACAAACGGTACAGTACGCGCCGCACGTGGATTCACTTCAATTAAGTACACTTTGCCATCTTTTACAGCAAATTGTGTATTCATTAAGCCCACTACGCCAAGCTCAAGTGCCATATCGGTTACTTGTTTGCGCATAACATCTTGCACTTCTTGTGATAAAGAGTGTGCAGGTAATGAACATGCTGAGTCACCCGAGTGAACACCCGCTTGCTCAATGTGCTCCATTATGCCGCCAATAATTACTTGCTCACCGTCACAAATTGCATCAACGTCCACTTCGATTGCGTTATCTAAGAAGTGATCAAGTAGTACTGGCGCTTCATTTGAAGCTTGTACCGCTTCGGTCATGTAACGACGTAAGTCTTGCTCATCGTAAACAATTTCCATTGCACGGCCACCCAGTACGTACGATGGACGCACAACCAGTGGGAAGCCAATTTCACCTGATTTAAGTAATGCTTCTTCAGTTGATGTAACTGTTGCGTTTTCTGGTTGTAGTAAATCAAGACGCTCTACTAACTGTTGGAAACGCTCACGGTCTTCTGCGCGGTCAATCGCATCTGGTGAAGTACCAATTACTGGCACACCATTCGCTTCAAGTTCACGTGCTAGTTTAAGTGGTGTTTGGCCACCGTACTGTACAATCACACCTTTTGGTTTTTCAACACGTACAATTTCTAATACGTCTTCAAGTGTAATTGGTTCAAAGAATAGACGGTCAGAGGTATCGTAATCGGTAGAAACCGTTTCAGGGTTACAGTTAACCATGATGGTCTCATAGCCGTCTTCGCGTAGCGCAAGGGCTGCGTGCACACAACAGTAGTCAAACTCAATGCCTTGGCCGATACGGTTAGGACCGCCGCCAATAACCATGATTTTGTCTTTGTCTGACGGGTTAGCTTCACACTCTTCATCGTACGTTGAGTACATGTAAGCTGTGTCTGAGCTAAATTCGGCAGCACAGGTATCAACACGCTTGTACACAGGGACAATGTTTAACTGATGACGCTTTTTGCGAATTTCGGCTTCAGATACACCAGCAATTTCAGCAATACGTGGGTCGGCGAAGCCTTTACGCTTAAGTTTACGTAAAAACTCTGCATTTAAGCCGGCCATGCCACCTTCAGCAATTTTAGCTTCGTCTTTTAAAATGTCTTCTATTTGTACTAAGTACCAAGGGTCAACTTTGGTAAGTTCAAATACTTCTTCTACGCTCATACCGTGGCGCATTGCATCGGCAATGTACCAAATACGCTCAGCGCCTGGCTCGCGTAGTTCACGAATAATTTTTTCGCGCGCTTTGGGGTCATCAAGTGCCACAATTGGGTTAAAGCCCGTTGCGCCTACTTCAAGACCGCGTAATGCTTTGTGTAACGATTCTTGCTGGTTACGACCAATCGCCATTACTTCGCCCACTGATTTCATTTGCGTTGTTAAGCGGTCGTTCGCGCCGGCAAATTTTTCAAAGTTAAAGCGAGGAATTTTTGTTACTACGTAGTCGATTGATGGCTCAAATGACGCTGGTGTTTTACCACCCGTAATGTCGTTTTGAAGTTCATCTAACGTGTAACCAATTGCTAACTTAGCGGCAATTTTAGCAATAGGGAAACCCGTTGCTTTAGATGCCAGTGCTGATGAGCGAGATACACGTGGGTTCATCTCAATGATAACCATACGGCCATCATCAGGGTTTACACCAAACTGTACGTTTGAACCACCCGTTTCAACACCAATTTCACGCAGTACCGCCATAGAGGCATTACGCATTAATTGGTATTCTTTGTCGGTTAGGGTTTGTGCTGGTGCAACGGTGATTGAATCACCAGTGTGTACACCCATTGGGTCAAAGTTTTCGATAGAACATACAATGATACAGTTGTCTTTTTTGTCGCGAACAACTTCCATTTCATATTCTTTCCAGCCAATCAGTGATTCATCAATCAACAACTCACTTGTTGGTGATAAATCTAGGCCGCGTTCACAGATTTCGTTAAATTCTTCCATGTTGTAAGCCACACCGCCACCGGTGCCACCCATAGTGAAAGAAGGACGAATAATACACGGAAAACCAATACGTGTTAGCGTATCGTGTGCTTCATCCATAGAGTGAGCAATTTCAGCACGTGGACATTCAAGACCAATGTTTTTCATGGCTACGTCAAAGCGTTCACGGTTCTCTGCTTTGTCGATTGCATCAGCGGTTGCGCCAATTAGCTCAACGCCGTGTTTAGCCAGTACGCCGTGCTTATCTAAATCAAGTGCACAGTTTAATGCCGTTTGACCACCCATTGTTGGTAGTACTGCATCTGGTTTTTCTTTTTCAATAATTTTTTCTACCACTTCCCAATGAATAGGTTCGATGTACGTTGCATCGGCCATTTCTGGGTCGGTCATGATAGTCGCTGGGTTTGAGTTAACTAATATAACTCTAAAGCCTTCTTCTCTAAGTGCTTTACACGCTTGAGCACCAGAGTAATCAAATTCACAAGCTTGACCAATTACAATTGGGCCTGCGCCTAAGATAAGAATGCTTTTTAAATCGGTACGTTTTGGCATTATTACTCCAGTTAAATTAGTTATTACGCGCTTGCATCAGGTCGATGAAGTGGTCAAATAATGGGGCTGCATCGTGCGGGCCTGGGCTTGCTTCTGGGTGACCTTGGAAGCTAAACGCTGGCTTATCAGTACGATGAATACCTTGTAGTGTTCCATCAAATAACGATTTGTGCGTGGCACGTAAGTTACTTGGTAGTGTGTCTTCATCGGCAGCAAAACCGTGGTTTTGTGCGGTGATCATTACTACATCGCGGTCTAAGTCTTTTACTGGGTGGTTACCACCGTGGTGGCCAAATTTCATTTTTACTGTTTTAGCACCTGAGGCCAGTGCTAATAATTGATGCCCTAAACAAATACCAAAAATTGGTGTGTCGGTTTCTAAAAAGGTTTTAATTGCATCAATAGCGTAAGTACATGGCTCTGGATCGCCAGGACCATTAGATAAGAAGATACCATCTGGGTTTAAAGCAAGTACATCGGCGGCTGAGGTTTGCGCTGGTACAACGGTTAATTTACAACCGCGATCAACTAGCATACGTAAAATATTACGTTTAACACCGAAGTCGTAGGCTACTACATGAAACTTTTCATCATCGCTGCTAAGGGTTTTAAATCCTTGGCCTAATGTCCAGCTTGATTCGCGCCACTCAAAATTTTCCTTGGTTGAGACAACTTTTGCTAAATCCATACCTTTTAAACCTGGGAAGGTTTGCGCGGCTTGTAACGCTTTGTTTTCGTCTAACTCGTCACCGGCAATAATACAGCCGTTTTGTGCGCCTTTGTCGCGCAAAATACGGGTAAGCTTTCTGGTGTCGATGTCCGCAATACCTAAAATATTACGTTGTTTTAAGTAATCATCTAACGATTGCTCGTTACGAAAGTTACTTGCTAGCAGTGGCAAATCACGGATCACTAGGCCTTTAGCCCAAATTTGATTCGCTTCTTCGTCTTCGCTGTTGGTACCCGTATTGCCGATATGTGGGTACGTCAAAGTTACGATTTGTTCCGCGTATGATGGATCAGTCAAAATTTCTTGATAACCAGTCATAGACGTATTGAATACTACTTCACCGACTGACATGCCGTCAGCGCCGATTGCAGTACCGCGAAACACTGTGCCGTCTTCTAGGACTAACAGAGCGGATTTAGTCAAGTTAAACCTCCTAACAGTAAAAAACGGGAGTAAGCAAATGCTTAACACCCCGCCAATACCCAGAGGGATCGTCAAAACCAGATTTTTTTGTGAGCTTAAATTGTTTTACGCAGTCTTAAATGATGCCGATATAAAACGCTAAACCTTCAATCATTTTTCTTGCCTAAAACTCTTTTCATTCCCACTGAAACCCCTGGTTTTACTAGCCACTTGGGTATAATTGGAAACACGCATTTAGTAATTTTTGGCAAATTGGCTGCATTCTACATGAAGATGCTATTTAGGTCTAACGTTATTTAGATAAATACTACAAATAAGTCGCTTTAGGCAAAAATAGACCCAAACAGCTAAAAAAGTAACTAAACTACTTCAGATCTAGCACATCTTGCATATCATAAAGTCCTGCTGGTTTATTTTGTAACCACTGCGCAGCCCTTATAGCTCCTAATGCAAAGGTCATTCGCGAACTTGCTTTGTGGGTTAATTCAAGCCTTTCGCCCATAGTTGCGAAATAGGCGGTGTGTTCACCTACTATGTCCCCGCCTCTTAGCACTGAATAGCCAATTTCATTTTGCGATTTTGCGGTTTCTACTTGGCTGCGGTCGTATACCGCTACTTCATCGTGATCCCACCCTTTAGCCTGTGCAATAGATTCACCAATGGCTAATGCTGTGCCCGATGGCGCATCTATTTTATGACGATGATGCGCTTCAAAAACTTCTATATCTAGGTCGTCACCAAACTTAGTGGCCGCTGTTTGCACTAGGTTAAGTAACACATTAACGCCAACGCTGTAGTTACGCGCAAACACAATAGGAATATGTTTAGCAGCATTTTCTAATAATGCCATGTCTTCGCTAGTTAAACCTGTGGTGCCTATAACCATAGGCAGTTTTTTATCGAGCGCTGTTTTTAAGTGATTGCGCATACCTGCTGGTAACGTGAAATCGATAAGTACATCAACATCAGCAACCTTGCTCTCGTCGCTAAAGCTAATGGATTTGTCGGCTGAACTGTTTACTTGATTTACATTAATACCCAATAACGATGAGCTGCTGCGAACATACGCACCACCAAGTTGTGCTTGCTCTTTAATTGTCGCGGCTTCTAATAGGGCTAAGCCCATTCTGCCGTTAGCACCAAAAACACCTATTCGATTCATTGTTATTGCCTTAATCTGATTTAGTTGGATCTGTTGTTGCGTACCCTGACTAATTTGCCGCCCTAAATTTGCTTTGAGCAATTATTAGCCGCATATAATCGCACACCGGTAGATATTATCTAAAAGTCGTGCAATAGTCAGGTAAGCCCTTAATTAAATAATAATAACAATACCAGTTTACTTTAGCCATCTATACATTTAAACTTCCCTTTCGCGTCGATTTGGTCTTTGGCTTGCGGGCGCTGTGGTCATCTACTTTTTTATTAAAGAGTGATCTACTAAATTCAGCTAAAAGAGGAGTTTTGGCTGTGGTTATACTAACTGGTTATGAGGAATACAATGCAGCCAACATTTAATAAAAACAAAGCAATTCTATCTTTGCTTCCCCTTCTTACCTTTGTAGCCCTTTTTTTAGGCTCAGGTTTATATTTACAATCGCAAGGGGTTGATTACGCTTTTTACCAGCTCCCAGCGCCGGTTGCTATACTACCCGCTATTATGCTTGCCTTTATTTTAAACAAAGGCACTGTAAACCAATGTGTTGAAACCTTTATTAAAGGCGCAGGACACAACAACATTATTACCATGTGTTTAATTTACTTACTTGCCGGTGCATTTTCGGCAGTAGCAAGTGCCACCGGTGGTGTGGATGCGGTTGTAAACGCTGGCTTGTCACTTATTCCCCCGTCGCTGTTATTACCTGGGCTATTTTTAATTGCTGCGGTTGTCTCTACTGCAATGGGTACATCAATGGGTACCATTGGTGCTATAGGACCTATTGCTTATGCGGTATCGGTTAAAACAGGCATCGACCCTGCGCTAATGGCCGGTACTATAGTATCGGGCGCAATGTTTGGTGATAATCTTTCTATTATTTCAGACACCACTATTGCTGCAACGCGTACGCAAGGCTGTGAAATGAAAGACAAGTTTAAAGAAAACTTAAAAATAGCGGTTCCTGCTGCCGTATTAACCATTGCTTTGCTGCTTTATTTAACACCTGCTCCACAAGCAGTAGAAACTAAAGATTTTGATTTATTATTAGTGCTGCCTTATGCCTTTATTTTAGTATTGGCTGTTGCCGGTATGAACGTGTTTGTGGTGCTATTTAGCGGTATTGTATTTGCCGCGCTAATGGGCTTTACCGGCAGCTACGAAGGCGCAAGCTTTGTAAAAGATATTTACAAAGGCTTTACCGATATGCAGGAAATATTTTTACTTTCTATGTTTATTGGTGGCTTATCTGAATTTATTCGTATTAACGGCGGCCTTGATTTTCTGGCACAAAAAATTCAAGCCATTACAAAAGTGATTGCCAAGTGGCACCGCAAAGTAGCTGATCAGCTTGGTATAGCTGCGTTGGTATTAACCAGCAACGTGTGTATAGCCAATAACACGGTATCAATTATTGTTGCAGGTCCTATTGCTAAAAAACTTGCTGATGATGGCGAAATAAGTGGTAAACGCTCTGCAAGTTTACTTGATATTTTTGCTTGTGTTACGCAAGGCTCACTGCCCTATGGTGCTCAAGCATTACTGTTAGGTGCTACGTTTAAAATTAGCCCGTGGGAAGTGTCAACGTCATCTTACTACTGCTTTATTTTAGCCTTTACTGCCATTGCCGTTATTTGTTTGCGCCGCAATAAAGCCTAAACTTTGTGCAAAACCTTATGTTGCAGCTTAATAAATAAGCTGCAACATATGTTAAAATAATAATCTACAAATCAATACCTTGTGCTATAATGCGCGCTTTCGCGTGTCACTAAAATTATAGTTAAATATAGATTATGAAATTTAAAAAAATACTTCCCCTCGTTACTCTTACGTCAATCGCTTTATCATCTTCTGCCCTTGCTGCTAATTGGAGCAGTACCGCATTACATGTTAATAATGGCGACCAAAAAAACCCATTTACCAAGCAAGAATCAGACACTACTGTTTACTCGCTGCAACATGCATCGGGCTATGATTACGGTGATAACTTTTTCTTTATTGATTACAGCAAAGACGATACAACCGACGGCTACCAAGATAGCGACTTTTACGGCGAATGGTATTCAACGCTAAGCTTATCGGCTATTAGCGGTGAGAAAATTGGCGCAGGTGCATTATTAGATGTAGGCCTTACTGGCGGAATTAACGTTGCCGGCGATGCCAAAATGATGAAATACCTACCGGGTGTTAAATTAAGCTGGGATGTACCTGGGTTCAACTTTTTTCAAACACTTGTCACTGCCTATATTGATGACAGTGAAGGCGTAGCCAAAGGCGGTGCCCCTATTGAAACTAACAGCTGGATGTTTGATGTAGCCTTTGAATACCCGTTTACCCTAGGCTCGCAAAAATTTAGCTTTAAAGGACACGCTGAGTACATTGCAGAGCGCGAAGATGAATTTGGTAACGACGTAGAAGCGTGGATACTTGCACAGCCTATTTTAGTATGGGATATGGGTCACGCGTTAGAAATGAAAGAAAACACCCTATTACTGGGTATGGAACTGCAATACTGGCATAACAAGCTAGGCACTGAGGTCACTGAATCGGTTCCACAAATACACGTTGAGTGGACTTTTTAAGTCCATACAGTGTAAAACAGAGTCAACATTACTTTTAAACGGAGCACTTAAACAGTGCTCTTTTTTTGCCATGAAAACTATTTAATTGAACAGCCTTTAATACTTAGTTATTGTCTTACTTTAATTAAAGCCGTGTGCTTGCCTTTAATAGGAGTAAGGAAATGCCAGCGATTAAAGTTATTTGTTTGTCTGCATTATTAGCCTTTACTAATAATGCATTTGCCAGTAGTACAGAACCCTCTAAAACCCTCTCTTACGATGCACTTTTAACAAATTACCAGTATGATTTTAAAGTAAATTATTTTGATATTGCATCACAAAAGCAATCGCTAAAAATGGCGTATATTTATTTAAAACCCACGCAAAAAAATATGCCAACAGTGACGCTAATGCACGGTAAAAACTTTAATGCCGACTACTGGAGCCCCACAGCCCGTTACTTACAGTCGCTTGGATTTGGGGTGCTGATCCCCGATCAAATTGGGTTTGGTAAGTCTTCAAAGCCCACTAACTATCAATATTCATTTGCGGCGCTTGCGCATCATACACATGCATTAATGGACTCGCTAAAGCTTGAAAAGTCGGTTGTTGTTGGCCACTCTATGGGGGGAATGCTAGCGAGCCGTTTTGCATTAATGTACCCAGATACAACCACTAAACTGATTTTGCTTAATCCAATAGGGCTTGAAAACTACTTACACTATGTAAAATACAAAGACACCAACTTTTTTTATAAAAATGAGCTTAACAAAACGCCCGAAGGTGTTAAAAAGTACCAGCAAAAAAACTATTACGACGGTCAATGGAATGCTCAGTATTCAGCATTAACCGACTTTATTACAGGGCAAATACAAGGCCCAGATAAAGAGCAAATTGCCTGGGTTAACGCTAAAACCTACGATATGATTTTTACCCAACCGGTGATCACTGAATTTAAAGACTTAACCGTCCCCGTTAAATTAATTATTGGTACGCGTGACAGAACAGGCCCTGGCCGAAACTGGAAAAAAGACGGGATAGATTATCAGCTGGGGCGTTACGATAAATTAGGAAAACACGCTGCTGCGCTTATTCCTGATGCGCAACTGTTTGAACTTGATAATTTAGGTCATTTACCGCAAGTAGAAGATTTTGAGCGATTTAAGGCAGTTTTTAAACAAGCACTAAGTGATTAATAGCTTGATACTTAATAAAATAAAGCCCCTGTAAGTATACTGCTTACAGGGGCTTTTTATATAAAACTAATTTACAGCGTACATTGCGGGTTTTTACCCTGCGATTTAGCCGTACTTTGCTCGCTAAGTGCTTCGCTCATTTGTGCTTGTAAATTATTAATTCGATTGCTCGGTGCAGGGTGAGTAGATAAAAACTCAGGTGTGCTACCACTGCCTGCTGCGCTCATATTTTGCCAAAGCGTTACCGACTCTTGTGGGTTAAAGCCAGCCTGCGCCATTAAATCTAAGCCAATGGTATCGGCCTCTGATTCGTGTGAACGGCTAAACGGTAAAACTACGCCGTACTGCGCCCCTAAACCTAAACCTTGCATAATTTCGTTGCGGTATTGTACGTTGCCCATTTCAAGCGCTGCGCTGCCTAATTGCATACCGGTATCTAAAATTGAGCTTTGCGATACACGCTCATTTGAATGCTCTGCTATAACGTGGCCCACTTCGTGCCCTAGTACGGTTGCAAGCTGATCTTGATTGGTCGCTATTTTTAATAACCCCGTATGAACACCTATGTAGCCACCAGGTAATGCAAAGGCATTTGCCGACTCATCTTCAAATACCACGACTTCCCAATTTTGTGAGGCGTATTCTTTTGGTAAAACAGCCACGACCTTTTCAGCAATACAATTTACATACGCATTGGTTTTTGCATCTTTATTGATTGGCTGTGACTCCTTCATTTGAGCAAAACTTGCGGTGCCCATTTCACTCATTTGTTGCTCTGAATACAGCGCAATTTGAGTACGCCCCGTAGGCGATGTTTTACAGCCGGCTAAAACTGCGGTTGCGAGTAAGGCAAGGGCTAGCTTTTTCATGGTGTTTCCTTCAAGTCTTTAATTTTTTATTAGTTGTAGAATAGCAAACACAGTGCCAGTTTAGAATCTTTGCTCCTTATTACGCCGCTTTTTATTTTTAATAAATAAATGACCTTGCCAGACAAACTAAGTTTATACCCTTGCATAGCCCTGTTACACTATAAGCCTTGTTTTTAGTGAATGTTGAGTGACTACATGGACGCCTCGGCCTCGTCTTTTAATACCCGAATTTTGTTACCCTTGTTAGCCAGTATTGTTGCTATTACGCCGCTGGCTATAGACATGTACTTACCGGCCATGTTGGTTATTGCGAACGATTTACAAACCACTATGCCAAATGTACAAATTTCGCTAAGTATTTATTTGGCTGGCTACTCGCTAGGCATGTTATTTTTTGGCCCTATTGCCGATCAACTCGGACGACGAAAACTAGCCCGTATTGGCTTAACCTTATTTGGTGCAAGCTCATTTGCGCTAGCTTTTACCACCGAAATACACACCTTTTGGGTACTTAGAGCCGTGCAAGCATTCACCGGCGCGGCAGCTACGGTGGTTGTGCCTGGCGTAATTAGGCATATTTATCAAAAAAACACCGCTAAGGGCATGTCGTATGTATCTATGATTATGATGGTAGCGCCCTTAGTTGCCCCCTCTGTGGGGTCGTTTATTTTAGGGTTTTCGGTATGGTCAACCATATTTTTGGTTCTTGCTGCCTATAGCTTTTTAATTTTAGCGTTTGTACAAGTGTATTTAATTGATATCCCTATTCATAAAAATGAGAAAAAAGGCCTAACCTTGTTTTTCGACAGCTATAAAACGGTACTTAGTAATAAAGATGCACGTGCAGACATATTAAGCTCTATGTTTGTCTCGTTTGGCTTTTTTTGCTTTTTAACCTCAGTGCCTTTTGTATACTTAGATTTATATAATGTATCTGAGCAATTATTTGGTATTTTATTCGCATTTAATGTCATGGCACTTATGTGTGGTAACTTTTTAAATACCCGAATTGTACCAAGAATTGGCTCTCGAAAAATGCTGTACATAGGGCTTGTATGTGGCTTTGCCTCTGGGCTGGCACTGCTTACGTTTAGCTTGTTGCAGCTTTCTTTATATTACATTGTAGCGGCCATTGCGCCTTTAATGATGAGCCTAGGGGTAACAGCAAGCAATGCTGATTCATTAATATTAATGAAGTTTGAAAAAAACACCGGTACCGCCACCGCTGTTATTGGGACGCTGCGCTTTGGCAGTGGCGCGCTCGTTGGCCCATTGCTTGCGGTGGTGCATGCAAAAAGTGCTGTGCCGTTTTCAAGCTTAATGTTTAGCGCCGTGCTATTAACTATGCTGGTGCAGTTAATCCACTATAAAATAGACAAAAAAAATGCCTCATTATGAGGCATTTTTTTTATAAACAGTGACTAATTAAGCGTCTGCTGCTTTAGATACCATAACCATTGCAGGGCGTAATAAACGACCATTTAATGTGTATCCTTTTTGCATTACTGCAAGTACCGTGTTTGGTGAAACATCGTTACTTGGTTGGATAGACATTGCTTGGTGGAATTCTGGATTGAATTGCTCACCTTGTGGGTTAACAATTTCAACGCCAAACTTTGCAACCGCATCGTTAAAGCTTTTAACTGTCATATCAATACCTTCAAGCAATGGCTTTAGGGTTTCGTTTTCTTTATCAGAAAACTCAATAGCGCGCTCTAGGTTATCGATTACTGGAAGTAATTCGTTAGCAAACTTTTCCAGTGCAAATTTATGTGCTTTTTCTACATCTTGTGCAGCACGACGACGAATGTTATCTACATCTGCGGCGGCGCGTACAACGCTGTCTTTTTGATCCGCAATGGTTTGCTTAGCAGCTTCAAGCTCTGCGTATAGCATTGCAATTTCAGCTTCAGGGCTTTGCTCTTGGTCTGCTTCGTGTTGCTCTGCGGCTTCTACTGCTGCTTCAACATCAGCTTCCATTTGAGCTACTTCTTCGTTTAGTTCTACTTCTTGCTCTGGGTTTTGTGTCTGCTCAGACATAAAATACGTGCTCCAATTCTTTACAACTGCGGTAATTATGGGGATTGAATAAAAAGATTCAAGAGTTAGATGGCTCTAATAATTTAAATTCTTGGATTAATTGTTCAATTTGCGCCGATTTAGGGCAAATTACGCAAAAACGGCTTTGATACTCTTGATTTTGAAAGTACGGCACACTAATTACTATCAGCTCATTGCACTCTGTAAACGGTAAGTTTTCAGTGTTTAAAACTGATACACCGTTTTTAAATGCGAGTTTATCTTCGACAAAATTTAAAAATGAAACGCCAATATTTAAGCTTTGTTCGCAATCGACCTTTTTATATAAATAGTTTTCGCCTACTACAATACTGTTATCTGATCCAAGCTTATGACTAAGCTGGCGCGTCCACTGTGTCAGTGAGTCATGGCAATTACGCGGTGCGGTGTTTGCCATTGCTTGCATTCTGTACAAACCTTCCATTAAGGTTTGTTGGCTAAATACTGTGTTTAACCAAGTTGCAAATTGATAACGCACGGCATCTGAGGAATCATCAGGTTTGTTGATACAAATATTGTGGCTTTGCCCTGCTCTATCTATTAGAAGTACAAGCCAATCGTTAGAATCAAACTCAAGTACTTCTACTCTAAACACTTGTTGCGAGCTTGCTTGGGGTAAGCCTACACAACAACATACTTGGTACTTTTTACTTAATCCATGGGCCAGCTCCACAAGTTGTGCTTGTTGTGGCTGCCAGTAATTAGCTATTTCAGCTAACGGAAAAAACTCATCAAACCAATAATCAAACCCTTGGTTTGTAGGCACACGCCCTGCCGATGTATGAGGGGAATATAACAAGCCTACTTTTTCAAGTCGCGCCATAGCATTTCGTACCGTGGCAGAACAAACCGCCATGCCTTTTTGCTTCGCTATTTTTGTTGATGGAACGGGTAACCCTTCACCATTACAATAAAGGCTCATCACTGCTGAAAAAATTTGTTGATCTCGCGGGTTTATATTCATGTTATCTACATCTTGTTGCATGAAAGAGATATCGGGGCAGTTAAAACAAATTCAAGCCTAAAGCACGCTTTAAGTGAATATGTTGTTGCATGCATTACAATAAAACACTGCTGCAACTATTTTTAAGCATTAAATACAAAAATTAAAGGGGTAATTTAATCTGTTGAGCCAATAATCAGCTCTTAGGTGAGCTTGGCAATATACAGGCGTAATTGAATCATTATCATATTGGTAAATCTGTGTTTTCAAACACTTCTGTTTTGAGTTACCCTACAAAAATATTATTACTTTTTATTGCAGCCGTTATGCACTCACCGTTTAAAACTATTGGCCTTATAGGTAAACCAAACCATCCTAAAGCTGCGGCTACGTTACAGCGTTTACATACTTTTTTATCGGCTCTTGGCTTTACCGTGATTGTAGAAAAGCGCACCGGTGGGCAGTTATCGGATGTCCCTGATACTCATCAAGTTGACCTTGTTAGCTTAGGCGAGCAAGCCGACCTTGCTATTGTTGTAGGGGGTGATGGCAATATGCTTGGTGCTGCTCGCGTACTGGCACGCTTTGACGTAGCTGTAATAGGCGTAAACAGAGGTAATTTAGGGTTTTTAACCGACTTAAACCCAGAGGGCTTTGAAGGTAGCCTAGAGCAAGTGTTAAGCGGCGAATATTTAGAAGAAAAACGCTTTTTGCTCGAGGTAGAAGTATACCGCCATAACGAACTTAAAAGTGCGAATTCAGCCGTTAACGAAGCGGTGCTTCACGCCGACAAAGTTGCCCACATGATTGAGTTTGAAGCTTTTATTAATAATGACTTTGTGTTTTCTCAGCGCTCTGATGGCTTAATTGTATCAACCCCTACCGGCTCTACAGCTTATTCTTTATCGGGTGGCGGGCCCATTTTAACACCTGAGCTTAATGCAATTTCGTTAGTGCCTATGTTTCCTCATACATTATCAAGCAGACCCTTAGTGGTTGATGCTGATAACGAAGTACGCTTAAAGTTAAGCCTTGAGAACACCGACAGCTTACAAGTCAGTTGCGATAGCCATGTAGTGCTTGCCGTTTTACCCGGCGATGAAGTGGTTATTAAAAAAGCCGACAGAAAACTGCGCTTAATTCACCCAAAAAACTACTCTTACTACAACGTTTTACGTACTAAACTTAATTGGGGCAGCCGTTTATACTAATTTTATTGCCAAGCGTAGTGCTTTAGCGCAAAATACAAGACAAATAAAAATTAATCAAACTAGGAATATCTAGCAATGACTTATGTTGTTATCTTTGCTTTGTTATTACTTATCACTTTGCTTGGCGCTTATATTAGAGTTGAAAACAATAGAAAAAAAGCGTTAGAAACCAAGAAAAAACAATTTAACGAACGTGTTGCCCAAGTAAACACTCGCCTCAAAACCAAGCTAAACAATTTATTAGAAGCCAAAATAATAAGACCTAAGTATGTAGCGCAAATTCAGGCAATTGTGGCCAATTTTTTTGTGGTTCAGCCCCATACTGATGAAAACCTGCAACATTTAGAAGATATTAGCGACAGCTTAGTGAGCACGCTTTCGATTGAGTTTCAAAAAGCACTGCAAAGTGAAAACGCCCAAGCGCTTCAAGATAATATACAGTACTTTGTGAGTGAGTTACCCCAGCAAGGCATACTATATAATAAAGCGTTTTATCATGAAATTTTACCCTCATTGATTGTACAAATTAAAACTGACACACCTGTAAACCCAAGCGAAAGCATTGAAAATACTGACGAAACACCTTCTGATGAAAGTACTGACTCTGATGCGCAGTTTTCTCAAAATGCGAGTGTTGCTTAAAAAGTAAAAAATTAATTTGCAAAAAACCTAAACACTGTATAAATTAACAGTTAATTCACTGGATGGATGAACAGTATGTTAATTGGTTTAGAAATTAAAAATTTTGCAATTGTAAGTAACTTAAGCACTGAGTGGCATAACGGCATGACGGCGATCACGGGTGAAACCGGCGCGGGTAAATCGATTGCCATTGATGCACTTTCACTGTGTTTAGGCGAGCGCGCTGAAGCGTCGGCGGTTCGCCCTGGCACAGATAAAGCAGAAGTGTGCGCACAATTTGATTTAACTGCCCTTCCTCTTGCTAAAGCATTTTTAGAACAACACATGCTAACGAGTAACGACAACGAATGCCTACTTAGGCGCGTTGTATGTAAAAATGGCCGCAGCAAAAGCTATATTAATGGCAGCGCTGTTACAGCAGCTCAACTTAAAGAGCTGGGACAGTATTTAATTTCTATACACGGACAGCACGCTCATCAACACCTTTTAAAAGCTGAACACCAGCTGCAACTGCTTGACGCCTACGCAGGCCACAACCAGCTTGTAAAAGCGGTTAGCCAAAGCTTTAAATTATATGCAAACCTGCAAAAAGAATTTAAACAGCTTGAGCAACAGCAATTACAACAAGCCGCTCAAAAACAATTACTCGAATACCAAGTTGCCGAATTAGATGAGTTTGCCTTACAAGACGGCGAGTTTGAACAAATAGAGGCCGAACATTACAAGCTAAGTAATAGCCAAACCATTTTAGAAGCCTGCCAGCGCGAACTTCAGCATTTATACGAAAGTGATGAGCAAAATGCCTGTTCAATGCTGCAACACAGCGCTCAACAATTTGCCGAGCTTGCAAATTATGACGAAAGCTTAGCAAGTGTAGCTGCATTATTAGATGAAGCCGCAGTGCAAGTTGAAGAAGCAAGCAGAGAAGTAAGAAACTACGCAGAGCAGGCCGACTTAGACCCTGCAAGATTAACAGAAGTAGAAGCGCGCTTAAGTGGCGCGATGGACTTAGCCCGTAAGCATCATATAAAGCCTCAAGAGCTGGTTGAGTTTCATCAAAGTTTAACACAAGAGCTAGAGTCAATTAGTAACAATAGCTCACGTTTGGCGCAATTAGACGATGAAATAACTAATGCGCTAAGTGCATACCAGCACGCCAGTGATCAGCTAAGCGAAAGTCGCCATAAATATGCTAATACATTAAATCAATTAATTAGTGAAAGCATGGCTAATTTATCAATGGAAAATGGGGTCTTTGAAATTCAGCTTACCCAAGAAGCTGAGCGCCAACCCAATGCATTAGGTTTTGATAGCGTCTCGTTTTTGGTCTCTACTAACCCTGGGCAGCCATTACAACCTTTAGCTAAAGTTGCCTCGGGTGGTGAGCTGTCGCGTATTAGCCTTGCCATACAGGTGATCATTGCCCAAAAAGTGACAACGCCAACGCTTATTTTTGACGAAGTGGATGTAGGTATATCAGGTCCTACCGCCTCCTCTGTAGGGAAGTTACTACGCCAACTAGGAAAATCAACACAGGTTATTTGTGTAACCCATTTACCCCAGGTTGCAAGTAGTGCGCATCAGCAGTTTTTTGTAGCAAAAGAAATAGCACAAGGCGAAACCTTTACTCAAATGCTCAGCCTAAATAAAGACGGCCGTATTAATGAAATTGCACGCTTACTCGGTGGCGATAATATAAGTAAAACCGCTAAAGCAAATGCTAAAGAGCTTATTATGGCGCACGCCTAAGTTATACTTTTGCTACAACAGTGGAGAGACGTTTTAAATGCAAAGCATGCTGATAAATTTTTGCCATGTTACTGGGTGGCTACTTGTTGTTTTGAGCTTTTTACTTATCGGGTTTAGTAAGTTTAAGCACGCAGAATTTAAGCTAAAACTCTTTAGCTTTTTAAAACTTATATTGGTTTATCAAGTAACGGTGAGTGTTTGGCAGTGGTTTATTATTGGCAACATAGTGGCTAATAATCAATGGTTACTTTTATTAGCACAGATACTGTGCTGTGCAATGTGCTATTTAAGTTTACAGCGGCGAAAAAGTAAAAGCCGCCCCAACCTTGATAGTTTTTCTATGGATTAACTAACACAAGCGTTAAGAGCAAGTTCTATTTTTACCTTGCTCTTTTGCTTTGTATAATCGCTCGTCGGCAAGCTTTATGTCTTGGGCTATGGTTGTATCTAACTGGCTTTGCACAAGCCCCATACTTATAGTTAATACCACCGATTTCCCACTCATGCGCACTGGATTTTTTTGTAATTCTGCATGAATTTTTTCTGCAATACTTTGCCCCTGATCTTTGTCGCTGTTTGGTAGTGCAATTAAAAACTCTTCACCGCCCCACCGAGAAGCAATACCTTGCTTTGGCATGCTCTTTTTTAAAATATTGGCAAGTTGGGTTAACGCTTCATCACCAAAGTCGTGGCCGTAGTTATCATTAATGTTTTTGAAATTATCAACATCAGCTAGCAAAATTACATACGGCTGCTTATTTTTTTTATGAAGATGTTTAAGCTCAGCAAGTTCTTTCATCATAAAACGTCTGTTAGGTAAATCAGTTAAGTGATCTATTGTGGCAAGGCGCTCATTTTTTTGACTCAGCGCGACTATTTTTTCATTGTATTTTTCGCGTGAGCGCTCATAAAAACCACTTAATAAAGCAACAATAATAAAAGAAATGACCACCCTTAGTGGAAGTGCTTCAGGCTGATAATCATAAATATTAAAGTTATCTGTAATAATAAAGCCGGCGATCACGGCAAATAAAAAGGCAACAATATCAAATGTTCCTTTTTTAAGGCCTCTAATAGAGTAAGTCACCGGTGATACAATAAATATCCAAATTGGCCCATTACCTTCAGCTCCGCCCGAGATCACTAAATACAGCATTAAACAGTAAAGGTTATATAAAATGGTGGTTGCTGATTTTTCGACTGCGCGGTAAAGGCTAAAAGCCCACGCATAAAAACCAGCTGAAACTAGCAGCATAATACCAAGCACTACATCAGCATTAGACAATGCATTACACGCCATAGCGAAGGTAGCTATAAATCCGATGGTCGAAAAAAAGCGAACAATTAGCTTTCTTTCTCTGTTGTCTGAGTATGCATTCATATTATTATTTTTTATTTGCAAGCGAGCTTTAAAAGCCCATTTTCCGAGGATTTAAAAAAGAAGTTAGCAGCAAGTTTGTACTGAAATAGTACTTTAAGCAAGATTTACACGTTAATTATTGGTTAATGACAATTTTTTAATACTTTTTCATTTGTAAAAAGCTAAAAAAAAGCAAGTCAGTTGGCTTGCCTTTATTATATTTAAAACTTAACGAGATAATTAAACCTCTAAATAATCCATAATACCTTCAGCAGCGTTACGCCCTTCAAAAATAGCCGTTACCACTAAATCAGAGCCTCGCACTATATCGCCACCTGCAAATATTTTCGGATTAGTTGTTTGATGAGTAAATTCACCTTGCTCTGGTGCGTTAATGCCGCCCCAGTGGTTAATTTCTACATCATACTTTTCTAACCAGTCCATTTTGTGTGGTTTAAAGCCAAACGCCATAATAACCTGGTCTGCCTCAAGTACGTGCTCAGAGCCTGGTACAACTTCTGCTCGGCTACGGCCGTTTTCATCAGGCTCACCCAGTTGTGTTTTAACCATTTTAACGCCTGCAACATGACCATTATCATCAAGTACAATACCCGTTGGCTGTACATTAAAGGTAAAGTTTACACCTTCTTCTTTAGCGTTTTTAACTTCACGCTTAGAGCCAGGCATATTTTCTTCATCACGACGATAAGCACAGGTTACTTTAGCTGCATTTTGGCGAATAGACGTTCGCACACAGTCCATCGCGGTATCACCACCGCCAAGTACCACAACCTTTTGATTGGCCATATCAATGCACGCTTGGTTTTTTTCATCGTAACCCATAACGCGATTTGTGTTACCAATTAAAAATGGCAGTGCGTCGTGTACGCCTGGCGCGTCTTCGTTTTCAAGACCAGCACGCATACTCTGATATGTACCTACACCTAAAAATACCGCGTCGTAGTCAGCTAAAATTTCGTCCATAGTGATATCTACACCCACTTCAACGTTTAGCTTAAATTCCACACCCATTTCGGTGAAAATTTCACGGCGCTTTTGCATTACTTCTTTTTCAAGTTTGAAAGAAGGGATACCAAAAGTAAGTAATCCGCCAATTTCTGGGTGACGGTCAAAAACCACTGGCTTTACACCGTTACGCACTAAAATATCTGCACACCCTAAACCAGCCGGACCCGCACCAATAATAGCTACTTTTTTATCCGTCCATGTCACGTATGACATGTCTGGTTTCCAGCCCATTTTAAATGCGGTATCGGTAATGTATTTTTCAATATTACCTATCGTTACTGCGCCAAACTCTTCATCAAGCGTACATGAACCTTCACACAGTCTGTCTTGTGGACATACGCGTCCACACACTTCAGGCAAGCTGTTTGTACGATGAGAAAGCTCAGCCGCTTCTAAAATACGGCCAGTTCTAATTAGTTTTAACCACTGTGGAATGTAGTTATGCACTGGGCATTTCCATTCACAGTAAGGGTTACCACAATCTAAACAACGGTCAGCTTGTGAATTTACCTGATTCTCAGAAAAGGGTTCGTAAATTTCCACGAAAGATTTTTTACGCGACGAGATTGGTTTTTTGCGCGGATCAACACGCTGCACGTCTATAAATTGATATACATTTTCGCTCATACTGCCCCCTTATTGCGCTTGAACACGAAGTTCTGCGCTACTGCGAGCGCGGTGCCCGAGTAAACTTTTTACATCACTTGATTTTGGTTTAACTAGTTTGAACATAGGTAAGTACAGTTCAAAATTAGCTAAAATGGTTTCTGCTCGACATGAACCCGTAAGCTCTAAATGCTCGGCAATTAGGCCACGCAGATGCTCTTGGTGCGAACTTAAATCATCAAGTGTTACTACTTCTACAAGCTCTGGATTAATGCGTTTTTCAAAGTCACTTCGCTCATCTAAAATATAAGCAAAACCACCTGTCATACCCGCACCAAAGTTAACGCCTACATTACCTAGCACACATACAACGCCGCCAGTCATGTATTCACAGCCGTTATCACCTACGCCTTCAACAACGGCTTGCACGCCAGAGTTACGCACTGCAAAACGCTCACCAGCACAGCCTGCGGCAAATAACTTACCACCCGTAGCACCGTACAAACATGTGTTACCAGCAATGGTTGCTTTATGACTTTCAAACGATGATCCCAGTGGTGGACGTATAACAAGCTTACCACCAGCCATGCCTTTACCCACGTAGTCGTTTGCATCGCCAATAAGGGTCATTTCAAGGCCACCGGCATTCCAAACACCAAATGATTGCCCTGCTGTACCATGTAGTTCAATAGATACTGGATCTGCAGCCATACCTTGATTGCCGTGCTTAGAGGCTATGTAACCCGACAGCATTGCGCCCACTGAACGGTCTGTATTACATATACGGCTCACGAGCGAAATACCCGATGAGGTATCAATCGCTTGTTGCGCTTTACCTAGTAACGCTTCGTTAAGTTCGCCTAAATAGTGCGAGCTATTTGGTGCGCTACAAAATAAGGTTTCGCCCGTTGGGTTATTTGGCTGAGCAATCACAGACGATAAATCTATTTTCTTTTGCTTCGCTGTTTTACCTTCAATCGCTTCTAATAAGTCTAAACGACCAATTAAGTCAGTTAGATTAGCAACACCTAAGCTTGCCATAATTTCACGTGCTTCTTGGGCTATAAACTTAAAGTAGTTCATCGCCATTTCTGGTAAGCCGTGGTAATGCTTTTGACGAAGTGTTTCATCTTGCGTTGCAACACCGGTCGCACAGTTATTTAAATGACAAATACGTAAGTATTTACAACCTAGCGCCACCATTGGGCCTGTACCAAAGCCAAAGCTCTCTGCACCTAAAATAGCGGCTTTAATGATATCTAAACCTGTTTTTAAACCACCATCTGTTTGCAGGCGAATACGGTGACGAAGACCATTTTCAACAAGCGCTTGCTGGGTTTCTGCAAGGCCAAGCTCCCACGGGCTACCCGCGTATTTAACTGACGTTAATGGGCTTGCACCGGTACCACCATCGTAACCTGAGATAGTAATTAAGTCGGCGTACGCTTTAGCTACGCCTGTGGCAATTGTGCCTACACCCGGCTCAGATACTAACTTCACCGATATCATCGCTTCTGGGTTTACTTGTTTTAAATCAAATATTAGCTGGGCTAAATCTTCAATTGAGTAAATATCGTGATGCGGTGGTGGTGAAATTAATGTTACACCGGGTACCGAATAACGAAGCTTTGCAATATACGGCGTTACTTTTTCGCCTGGTAACTGCCCGCCTTCGCCAGGTTTAGCACCCTGCGCCACTTTAATTTGAATTACATCAGCATTACGAAGGTAGTGCGGCGTTACACCAAAACGACCCGAGGCAACTTGTTTAATACGTGAGTTTTTCTCGGTGTTGTAGCGCAGCTTATCTTCGCCGCCTTCACCAGAATTTGAACACCCGCCTAAGCGGTTCATTGCAATGGCAAGCGCTTCATGCGCCTCTGGCGAAAGTGCACCAATACTCATAGCTGCAGAGTCAAAGCGCTGGTATAAAAATTCAGCCGGCTCAACATCATCAATGCTAATGCCTTTTTCAGGTAATTTAAGCGCTAACATATCGCGCAGCGTTGCAATAGGACGGTTATTAACTAAATCAGCATAGGCTGCGTAGTCTTTATAATCGCCTGAACGTACGGCCTTTTGTAGCGTTTGAATAACATCTGGGTTGTAAGCGTGGTATTCACCACCGTGAACGTATTTTAATAAACCGCCATGGTTCAGTAACTTACGTTTACTAAAAGCAAGTTTATGAAGCTTTTGCTGATCAATATCAAAATCGCTAAAACAGGCGCCTTTAATACGACTTGCCACACCTTTAAAGCACATTTCTACCATAGCATCAGATAGACCAACCGCTTCAAAAAGCATTGAACAACGGTACGATGCAATTGTGCTTATGCCCATCTTAGACATAATTTTGTACAAGCCTTTATTAATGGCTTTTCGGTACGAAAGCGTCACTTCGCAGTACGATTTATCAATCACTTTACTGTCGCTCATCGCAACCAGTGACTCGTATGCAAGGTATGGGTAAATTGCGGTTGCACCAAAACCAAGTAATACGGCAAATTGGTGTGCATCGCGTACGCTACCCGTTTCAATAATAATATTAGACTCACAACGTAAGTTATTATCTACTAAACGTTTTTGTACAGCACCTACCGCCATAGCAGCAGGAATTGGTAATTGGGTTTCGCTAAAGTTACGGTCAGATAAAATAAGCATTACACAGCCGGCTGCTGCTTTTTCTTGTGCAGCGTCGCAAATACGTGCAACCGCTTTTTCTAAACCTTCCTCTGCTGTGTATGTAATATCAATTTTACAGTAGCTGTAATGCTCGTCATCGGCATTTAGTAGCTGCTGCATGTCTGCATACATTAAAATTGGCGTATCAAACTGTAGGCGCTTAGCGTGGCCTGTGGTTTCATTAAATACATTTTGCTCACTACCAATACACGTTGCCAGTGACATTACGTGGTTTTCACGCAGCGGGTCGATTGGCGGGTTAGTCACTTGTGCAAACTTTTGGCGGAAGTAATCGTACAATGAACGATGCCCTTCGCTTAGTACTGCAAATGGTGTGTCATCACCCATAGAGCCAGTTGCTTCTTGGCCGTTTTCACCCATTACGCGAATAACACTATCGAGCTCTTCGTTAGTGTAACCAAACATTTTTTGGTATTTAGCAAGTGTTTCGTCATCAAATGAGCGATTACCCGCATCTTGCTCGGTAAGCTCTTCAAACGGGGTTAAACGTTTAACGTTTTCTTCAAGCCATGACTTATAAGGATGACGCGATTTTAGATCTTGGTCGATTTCGTCTGAGTGCCAAATCTTGCCTAATTTAGTATCAATTACTAACAGCTCACCTGGTCCTACACGGCCTTTTTCGACCACTTCATCTGCAGTGTAATCCCAAATCCCTACCTCAGAGGCAAGTGTAATAAAGCCATCTTGGGTAATAACATAGCGCGCTGGACGCAGGCCATTTCTGTCAAGGTTACAGGCTGCAAAACGCCCATCAGACATAACAATGCCCGCAGGGCCATCCCACGGTTCCATATGCATAGAGTTAAAGTCGTAAAATGCGCGTAAATCATCATCCATAGCACGGTTTTTCTGCCATGCAGGTGGCACAAGCATACGCATAGCACGGAATAAATCCATGCCACCGGCTAAAAACAGCTCCAGCATGTTATCTAAGCTTGAAGAGTCAGAGCCGGTTTCGTTTACAAACGGCGCTGCGCTTTGTAAATCAGGAATAAGTGGCGATGAAAACTTATACGAACGTGCACGAGCCCATTGGCGGTTACCTTCAATGGTATTAATTTCACCATTATGCGCTAAATACCTAAATGGTTGTGCTAAAGGCCAACGCGGCTGGGTATTAGTAGAAAAACGCTGATGGAATACACAAATAGCGCTGGTCATACGAATATCAGCTAAGTCTAAATAAAAGTTAGGCAAATCTGCAGGCATCATAAGGCCTTTATAGATAGTCACTAACCCCGATAAACTCGCAATATAAAACGACTCATCCTCTGCTAAACGCTTTTCTGCACGGCGACGTGCTACATATAAACGTCGCTCTAAATCTTTAGAACGCCATCCTTCAGGCGCACTAACAAAAATTTGCTCAAAACCAGGTAATTGCTGTGTAGCAATTGGCCCTAGCATTGAAGGGTCAGTAGGCACTTCACGCCAACCGAGTATTTTAAGTGTTTCTTGTTCTAATTCTTCACATAAAACCTGTTTTGCAGCTTGTGCTAAAACGGGATCTGAATTTAAGAAAACCATGCCTACGGCGTAATTTTTACCTAAGTGCCAATTATGCTCACTCGCAATAGCACGGAAAAAACTGTCAGGTTTTTGTAGTAATAAACCACAGCCGTCACCTGTTTTACCATCGGCAGAAATACCACCGCGGTGCTGCATGCGATCAAGTCCAGTAATAGCTGTACGAATAAGCCGATGACTAGCTTGACCATTTACTTGGGCTATTAAGCCAAAGCCACAATTATCTTTTTCTAATGTTGAGTCGTATAACATAGACCCCTCCCTTGCTGCACTGTTAACGTGAATGAACTGCTCGACGATTTGCTAACAGACGCACAAAACTAGCCTCTATAGTAAATAGAGTCAATATTATTTTGAATACATATTCACATTCTTGAATATTTCTCACTTCAAGGCAAGATTTCTTTTTTACCCATAAGTTTTAACAATTAGCGCTTATTTGCGCGTTATTTTTTCATGACACTGGTGTCAATTTTAACATTTTGTAAAAACAAAGGCGTCAAAGCAATACCCTTTACGTAAACGTAAAGAGCCAAATCAATGAATAAATATTCACTAATTTCCCACAGGTTCAGTTAACATTTAGATAGTTTAATGCGTTTTAAATAAATTAGAGGTTTAGGATCACGCTTTTCTAGCGTTCATTAGTATAGTTATTAATTGTTGTGTCGTTTTTAGTGCAGATGTAGTGAATTTTTATTTAATACCAATTCGCTTGATTGAGCGAGCTATCGTAAGGCTGGAAAAACGTGTTGATAGCTGGGCAAAAAACTCGCTATTTATTTGTTCTAAAATAATTTTTTAGCGCAAATAGCGACATATTTAGCCCCGCAAAATGATTACGTCTTATTGCGCATTGATATAAAACTCATATTTTAATTAAAATTCGCGCTTATATAAGTAGCTTTGTTGCTTACTTATCCTTACTAGGTGCACCTAAACGAGGAGCAAGGGCTGAGTTTGCTAACTATTGAGCACAGATTAATGGTTTTAATCACCCACTGATGGGCTGTTCAAGAGATTAAGACGTAATAAAGTTATATATAGGCACAAAAAAGCCACGTAAAACGTGGCTTTAATAATCTAGCGAAGTAGCAATTACTCTGCGTCAGCTTCTTTATACTTAGCTGCAGTTTCAGTGATCAGTGGCTGTAATTCACCACGTTGAAACATTTCAATGATAATGTCACAACCACCTACTAATTCGCCCTCAACCCAAAGCTGTGGGAAAGTAGGCCAATTTGCGTATGCTGGTAACTCAGCGCGAATATCTGGATTAAGTAAAATATCAACATAGGCAAATGGTTCGCCACATGACATTAGAGCTTGTGACGCTTGTGAAGAAAAACCACAATTTGGTAATTTAGGCGACCCTTTCATGTAAAGGATAATTGGGTTTTCTGAAATCTGCTGTTTAATTTTATCAATGGTTTCCATCTACAACCTCAAAATGACGATAGCTTGATATACCTAGGGCTTGAAAATAAATCATTGTGGCCACAGATATATAACTTAAAATGGGCAAATAAAGCCGCAATTGAAATAGTCTTCAGCAATAGCATTGCTGTTTGCTTAAACTTGAGTAAAATACTCAACAATTATAGTAACACTATATTTTCGTTTGGTATAGGTAAGTGGTCTGTTCTATCAGGCATTACGTACTATCAAGCGAGTTATCAACCAAAAGAAGATGGAGATAAAAAAATGGCATTTGAACTACCGTCACTACCATATGCAATTGATGCACTTGAGCCTCATATTTCACAAGAAACTCTTGAGTATCACCACGGTAAGCACCACAACACTTACGTTGTTAAATTAAACGGTTTAATTCCAGGTACTGAATTTGAAAATAAATCTTTAGAAGAGATTGTTTGTTCATCTGAAGGTGGCGTATTTAACAACGCTGCACAAATTTGGAACCACACTTTCTACTGGAACTGTCTATCTCCAAATGGCGGCGGCGAGCCAACAGGTGCTATCGCTGACGCTATTAACGCTAAATGGGGCTCTTTTGACGCGTTTAAAGATGCATTAAACGACAAAGCGGTTAATAACTTTGGTTCTAGCTGGACATGGTTAGTTAAACTAGCTGACGGTTCATTAGATATCGTAAACACGTCTAACGCAGCAACGCCGCTTACAGACGAAGGTGTTACACCAATCCTAACTGTGGATTTATGGGAACACGCTTACTACATTGATTACCGTAACGTTCGTCCTGATTACCTTAAAGGTTTTTGGGCGCTTGTTAACTGGGAATTCGCGAACGCTAACTTCGCTTAATTAGCTATTATACGCTGATTTAAAAAGACGCCTCGGCGTCTTTTTTTATGCCTTTATAAAATTCAAACCGCCTTTATACGCGCGAAATTGCTAATTTAGCCACATGATCTTTTTTCACTTAAATTTTTAATTTTATTGCACAAAAATATCAATCTCTGACTAAACTTTAAAAAGTAAGCACCTTTTTAAAGCGGGTTTCGGAGGTTATTATGACTATTTTTGAGCACTACCAAGCACGATACGAAGCAGCACAAGAAGAAGAATACAGCATTAGCGAATTTCTAGAAATTTGTAAAAATGACAAATCAGCTTATGCCAGCGCCCCTGAGCGTTTACTTATGGCAATAGGCGAGCCGCAAATGGTTGATACTGCAACCGATGCACGTTTAAGCCGGTTATTTTCTAATAGAGTGGTTGCACGCTACCCTGCCTTTGCAGACTTTTACGGCATGGAAGATGCCATAGAACAAATTGTCTCCTACCTAAAGCATGCGGCTCAAGGTCTAGAAGAATGCAAACAAGTCCTTTATTTACTCGGCCCTGTTGGGGGAGGAAAATCTTCAATTGCAGAAAAACTAAAATATTTAATGCAACAAGTGCCTATCTATTCAATTAAAGGCTCTCCGGTAAACGATCACCCTCTCAGTTTGTTTGACCCAGTAGAAGATGCCAGCGTTCTCGAAAAAGAATACGGTATTAAACCACGTTACTTAAAAACGATTATGTCGCCATGGGCAGGTAAACGATTAAAAGAATTTAACGGCGATATTAGCCAGTTTAGAGTCGTCAAACGCTACCCCTCTATTTTAAATCAAATAGGTATAGCCAAAACCGAACCCGGTGATGAAAATAATCAAGATATTTCAGCATTGGTGGGCAAAGTAGATATTCGCCAGCTTGAGCACTTTGCTCAAAACGACCCCGATGCCTACGCTTACTCAGGCTCTTTATGTTTAGCAAACCAAGGTTTAATGGAGTTTGTAGAAATGTTTAAAGCCCCTATCAAGGTGCTGCATCCACTCCTTACCGCAACGCAAGAGGGTAACTACAACGGTACCGAAGGTATTAGCGCTCTGCCCTTTAACGGCATGATTTTAGCCCACTCAAATGAGTCAGAATGGCAAACATTCAAAAATAATAAAAACAATGAAGCGTTTTTAGATCGTGTTTATATTGTAAAGGTCCCTTATTGCCTGCGCGTGACCGAAGAAATAAAAATTTACGACAAACTTATTCAACATAGTGAACTTGCCAGCGCACCGTGTGCACCAGGTACGCTTAAAGCGTTAGCGCAATTTACTACCTTATCTCGATTAAAGGAGCCTGAAAACTCTAGTATTTACTCAAAAATGCGGGTCTATGATGGTGAAACCCTAAAAGATACCGACCCTAAAGCAAAGTCTTACCAGGAGTATCGTGATTACGCAGGGGTAGATGAAGGCATGACCGGCCTTTCCACTCGTTTTGCTTTTAAGATTTTATCGCGCGTATTTAATTTTGATACCACCGAGGTTGCAGCTAATCCGGTGCATTTATTTTATGTTTTGGAGCAACAAATAGAGCGTGAACAATTTAGCGCCGAAGTGGAAGAGCGCTATTTAAGTTTTTTAAAAGGCTATTTAATTCCGCAATATGTTGAGTTTATTGGTAAAGAGTTACAAACCGCGTATTTAGAGTCATACTCTGAATATGGCCAAAATATTTTTGACCGCTATGTGATTTATGCTGATTTTTGGATACAAGATCAAGAATACAGAGACCCAGATACAGGACAGTTATTTGACCGCGCCTCGTTAAATGCAGAACTTGAAAAAATAGAAAAACCCGCCGGCATTTCTAATCCCAAAGATTTTAGGAACGAAATAGTTAACTTTGTATTACGTGCACGCGCTCACAATAATGGTAAAAACCCGTTATGGACAAGCTACGAAAAACTACGCACTGTGATTGAGAAAAAAATGTTCTCAAATACCGAAGATCTACTCCCTGTTATTTCCTTTAATACAAAAACCTCCGCTGAGGATCAACAAAAACACGAGGACTTTGTTAACCGCATGGTTGAAAAAGGCTACACGCAAAAACAAGTGCGTTTACTTTCTGAGTGGTATTTACGGGTTAGAAAATCGCAGTAACCTTCATGTAGTTTAGGGGGAACAGTATGGCGCATTTTATAGATAGACGCTTAAATGGTAAAAACAAAAGCACGCTTAATCGTCAGCGCTTTATTAGGCGCTATAAAAAGCAAATAAAAGAAGCAGTGTCTGATGCGGTTAATAAACGCAGCGTTACCGACTCAAGTTCAGGGGAGAGTATATCTATCCCGCAACGAGATATTAGCGAGCCCATTTTTCACCAAGGTAAAGGGGGCGACAGAGAACAAATTCACCCTGGCAACGATCAATTTTCAACAGGTGACAAAATTGAGCGCCCTAAAGGCGGCCAAGGTGGTGGCGCAGGCGATGGCGATGCAAGTGATTCAGGCGAAGGCCAAGATGACTTTGTGTTTTCTATTTCTAAAGATGAATACCTTGATTTACTCTTTGAAGACCTAGAGCTGCCCAACTTACAAGAAAACCAGCTAGATAAGCTTGTACAAATGAAAACTCATCGAGCTGGTTTTTGTAGCGATGGTATGCCCAGTAATATTGATATAGTACGCTCATTACAGGGCTCACTCGCCAGAAGAGTCGCCATGAGTGCGGGTAAAAAAAGACGCCTAGCAGAGCTTGAAGGTCAACTTGCGATGGAGTGTGAGCAAACCGACAGCGACCAAGCCATTATTGCATTATTACAAGAGGAAATTGAGCAACTTAAACAGCAAATAAAAGCCGTACCATTTATTGATAATTACGACTTACGTTTTCGTAATTATGAAAAACGCCCCCACCCCACCAGCAAAGCCGTTATGTTTTGTATTATGGATGTATCAGGCTCAATGGATCAGGCCACAAAAGACATTGCAAAGCGTTTTTATATTTTGCTGTATCAATTTTTGACCCGAACTTATAAAGACATTGAGGTGGTGTATATACGCCACCACACACAAGCTAAAGAGGTCGACGAACAAGAGTTTTTTTATTCTCAAGAAACTGGCGGCACTATTGTCTCCAGTGCCCTTAAATTAATGAACGAAATAATAAAAGAGCGCTATGATTCAGAGCAATGGAATATATACGCAGCACAAGCATCTGATGGCGATAACTGGGCAGACGACACCCCACACTGCGGTGAAATATTACGTAATAAGCTACTTAATGCGGTACGCTACTTTGCCTATATAGAAATTACCACGCGTGCGCACCAAAGCTTGTGGCGCGAATATCAAAACATAACCCAAACCCATAGCAACTTTGCAATACAACATATTCAAAGTGTTGAAGACATTTACCCTATGTTTAGGGAGCTATTTAAAAAAAATCGTCAACAACAAGGGGCTGCTTAGCCTAAGCGAGGTTTACTATGAGCACTGAACGAATTAGCGATGGCCCAGATTGGACCTTTGAGCTGCTTGAGCAATACCAAACTGAAATAGCACGTGTTGCAGCGCATTACCGCTTAGACACTTACCCTAACCAAATTGAGGTAATAACAGCCGAGCAAATGATGGATGCTTATTCAAGCGTAGGCATGCCTATAGGCTACAGCCATTGGTCATATGGTAAAAAATTTATACAAACCGAACAAAATTATAAGCGTGGGCAAATGGGGCTGGCTTACGAAATTGTGATTAATTCAAACCCCTGTATTGCTTATTTAATGGAAGAAAACACACTCCCTATGCAGGCACTGGTTATGGCGCATGCCTGTTATGGCCATAACTCATTTTTTAAAGGAAACTACTTATTTAAAACATGGACTGACGCCGACTCCATCATAGATTACTTAGTGTTTGCTAAAAATTACATTAGCCGCTGCGAAGAAAAATACGGTATTACACAAGTAGAAAGCTTAATTGATTCGTGTCACGCATTGATGAATTACGGCGTAGATAGATATAAACGCCCGCAGCAAATTTCCCTTTTTGAAGAGCAAAAACGCCAAAAAGAGCGTGAAGACTACATGCAATCTCAAGTAAACGAGCTATGGCGCACTATCCCCGCTCAACAGCAAGAAGCTAAAAAGCAAGAAAGGCATTTTCCGCAAGAGCCGCAAGAAAACATTTTATATTTTATTGAGAAAAACGCGCCTTTATTAGAGTCTTGGCAGCGAGAAGTAATACGTATTGTACGAAAGATATCGCAATATTTTTACCCGCAAAAACAAACCCAAGTGATGAACGAAGGCTGGGCCACCTTTTGGCACTACACCATTTTGAACCACTTATATGATGAAGGTAAATTAACCGACTCCTTTATGATGGAGTTTTTGCAAAGCCATACCAACGTGGTTTATCAGCCACCTTATAACAGCAATTACTATTCAGGTATAAACCCGTATGCATTGGGTTTTAATATGATGGTGGATATTCGCCGTATTTGCGAAAACCCAACAGATGAGGATAGACGCTGGTTTCCCGAATATGCAGGCACTAATTGGCTAGACACACTGCATTTTGCGATGGAAAACTTTAAAGATGAAAGCTTCATAAGCCAATTTTTATCACCTAAGTTGATTCGTGATTTTAAGCTGTTTACTATTGTCGATCACTGCCGTAATCCACATCTAGAAGTAGGCGCAATACATGATGATAGCGGTTATCAGGCTGTACGCGAAGCGCTTTCAGAGCAATATAATTTGAGTAATCACGAACCTAACATTCAAGTATATAATGTTGATGTTAGAGGCGATCGTTCTTTAACGTTGCGTTATGTTCCTCACAATAATATCCCCCTTGCTGACTCGCATAAAGAAGTGCTAAAACACCTTTACAGGTTATGGGGATTCAAGGTTCAATTAGAGCAAGAGACCAGTACAGGCGATGTGTCTACTCTTGGCCAATGCCCAGCAGATGATACTCGCCATACTACAGAGTAAATAAAACGGCTGATAAAAACGGCACTTTAACCAAGCCCTTGTTAAGTATTGACTGCCAAAGCTTGCAGCGCAATTAGGTGCATCCTTGGTTACTTTAATTTAGCAGTAATATTACCGCTGCTTTAATTTTAGCAGCGCATAAAAAATGACGCTTATGCGTCATTTTGTATATCCTCAAAATCGGTTACTCTGTTACGGCCATGCTCTTTTGAGTGATACAGGGCTTTGTCAGCGGCTTCAATCCACCGCTCATGTTTTGCAAAGTCAGGGCTATTTCCTGCAAAACCAACACTCACAGTCATCTCTATTTTTGTGTTTTTATAAACAAAAGGGTTGGCTTCTATTAACGCTCTTATGCGCTCGGCAAAAGTTGCTGCGCCTTGCTTGTCGGTATCGAGTAAAGTAACAACAAACTCCTCCCCACCATAACGCCCTGCTATATCGGTTTCGCGAAGCGTCGTTCGTAGCAGTTCTGAAAGGTGGCGTAGCGCTTCATCGCCACAACTATGGCCATGCTCATCATTAATTTTTTTAAAATGATCGATATCAAACATCAATAATGTGCTGCTGCCACCGCTGCGCTTAACACGTAAAAACTCTTGGTGCAGTGTGCTTTCCCAATGCCCACGGTTAAACAGTTGCGTTAAGCTGTCGGTTTGGCTTACTTGCTCTAAACGCTTATTTAAATCTTCTAATTCTTTTTTATTGACCGCCACATCGGTAACATCATAAATAATGATACAAATATGACTGACCTCACCCAGAGTGTTGGTAAGTGGAATAAAGGTCGCATTTTGGTACATGTAATCTGCTTTACCGGTAATGGGGCGGTAGTTTTTAAAACGAAAGATGTAAGGTTGCTGCTCCCAGATAGTAAAAGAGCGGTTTTTAAGTACAAATACAGACTCTGATTTACTCCTAAACCATTTCTCATCAATCGAAGGAAATAAATCAAATAGGTCTTTGTCTTTTACAGCACTTGGTAATAGCCCAGAATGGTTTTCCATAAAGCCATTCCACACACACACTTTATAATTTCTATCCAGTACAACCAGGCCCACATCAACCGTGTTAAACATATCCATTAACCAATGGATCTCATTCATTTCTAAATCAGCGGCCATAACTTAGTCTTCTAATAGGTAAGCAACTTTGTATTTCAAAGTTTTAAGTGAATCTTCGGTAAATAACAGCATAAGATCGCAGTTAATATCGTGGTTTTCGATGCCGTAGCTTATTTCTATCGCTAAGGTTCTTTGCCAACGAGATTTATTTGATTTAACCAATTCAGATACATCGCGATGTTGGCCAAGTACAATGGGATGACCTTGGCTAAAAGACATATCTAGCTGTTTAGAAAGCCCCGTTAAAATTGAGCCTATTAAAATATTACTAATATCCATAAGTAGCTCAAGCTCAACTTTGTCGTTCAGCTCACCGTCGTAATTCATCAGTGACGCAATTTCTTTAAAGCTTGAGTCGTTTAATAAAAGTAATGCCTCGCCCGATACGCCACCGCCAATAAAGCCTTGGCACACCCCTGATGTGGCAGCATTATTATCAATTGACTGCAGCGCCATATCCAATTCATTAACTTCAAGCACATTCACATTCGGAATTGGCAGCTCTACAAACACATTCAAAAGCCGTGCAAGCAAATCGCCTGCTTGGCCCATAGCGACATTTGTAAGCTCTTGGTATATATCGCGCACATCTGGGTCTACTTGTTCACCTAAAGAATGAGCAAGACGCTCGCGCATGGCTTTATCTTTAATGCCATGATGCTCAATAATATCGGCAAGTTTTTCAGGTGAGCAAGGTTTTTGGATAAAATCAATGGCGCCTAATTCAAGTACGCGTTGGTGCGCATTTGGCTGAATATCGCCAGACACAACCACGGTTAGGATATTAAGGCCTTGCTCTTTCATGGCCATAAGGACTTCGTAACCGTCCATTTCAGGCATGTTTAAATCAAGAAAAAGGATTTCAGGCTCGATTATTTTTAGTTTTTTGATGCAATCAACACCATCTTGAGCAAACTCTACTTTAATATCCCAGTCATCTGGTAAAGAGCGGGCTAGCTGGCGCCTCGCTAATTTTGAGTCGTCACATATTAATACGGATGTTGACATACTATCTCTCTATTATTTAACCCAATGTTGTCAATAGGCCTTACGACTTTATTAAAGATACATTTTGTAACTACATGTTAATAAAAGTTCTTGCAGTTTACAATTTATATATCACAGAACTTATTATTACTTTTACAGTGATATTTAATCGCTTGGTCAGTGATATTGAGTATAATACACTCAAACCTATTGCGTTAATTTAAAAGGAAATAACCTATGGTACGCTCTCTTATTTTTGCACTAAGCACACTGGCTTTAAGCTCAGTTGGGCATGCATCACAGTACCCAGAAAACACGCTTGATGCGGGTAAGGTCTCTGCTCAGGGTAAGCCTGTCACTTTGTTAGGTAAAGGTGTAAGTGTAGGTGATAATGCGCCAAATTTTAAAGTGGTTGATGGTGGTTTTGCCCCTGTAAATCTTAATGATTATAAAGGGCAAGCTGTATTAATCAGCGTGGTGCCGAGTTTAGATACAGGCATTTGTAGCTTACAAACTAAACATTTTAATGAAAAAGTAGCGACGCAATTTCCTGCTATCGCAATACTGACCATCAGTGCCGATTTACCTTTTGCTCAAAAACGCTTCTGTAATGCTGAAAACATCGACAAAGTAACAGCCCTTTCTGACTCTGTATGGCGAGACTTTGGCCAAAAATATGGCTTAATTATAAAAGATATGGGGCTACTAACTCGCGCTGTGCTTATTTTAGATAAAAGCCATACAGTGATATACAAACAGCTCGTGTCTAATTTATCTACCGAGCCAAACTACGACCCAGTAATAGAAAAGCTAAAAACGTTGTAGATAACAGGGCGTGTTGACCTTTAATGGTTTAATTTTAAAGTGTTAAAAGCTACTAAATACAAAAAAACCGCCCGAGGGCGGTTTTTTAATACCTAAGCTGTGTTTAGATTATATTAACCTAAAAGCTCTGCTAGTTGCTGGCTTACTGTTTCAACAGCTTGCGTACCATCAATTTTATGGTACTGCGTGTTACCTGCTTGCGCTTCAGCTTGGTAGTAATCAACCAATGGCATAGTTTGCTCATGGTAAATAGCTAAACGTTTACGAACTGTTTCTTCCGTGTCATCTGCACGAATAATAAGCTCTTCGCCTGTTTCATCGTCTTTACCTTCCACTTTTGGTGGGTTGTAAACAACGTGATAAACACGGCCAGAGCCAGGATGTACGCGACGTCCACCCATACGCTCAACAATTACTTCATCAGCAACGTCAAACTCAATAACGTGATCAACCACAACGCCATTTTCTTTCATAGCATCTGCTTGTGGAATAGTACGTGGGAAGCCATCAAGTAAAAAGCCTTGTTCGCAGTCTGGTTTAGCAATACGCTCTTTCACTAAACCAATGATGATATCGTCAGAAATTAATTGACCTGCATCCATTACTTTTTTCGCTTCTAAGCCAAGTGGTGTACCTTCTTTAATGGCTGCACGAAGCATATCACCGGTAGAAATTTGTGGAATACCGTATTTGTCCATTAAAAACTGAGCTTGAGTACCTTTACCAGCACCTGGCGCGCCCAAAAGAATAATGCGCATATCATTGTCCCCTAGTATGGATATTTATTTTAAAGCCTGAATTCTTCCACAAGCGCTGCAGATACTCAAGCAACTTATACTAATTGCCTACTTTAGAGCGCATAAAAAAAGGAAGCATACGCTTCCTTTATAATTATGGTTATATTTTAGGCTCTTTTAGCAATTAAAAGAGCCTGTTAGCCTTACTTATTTAAATCAAGCATTAACTTGTTTAAACGTGTTACGAACCCGGTAGGATCTTTTAATGTACCGCGTTCAGCAAGTAAAGCTTGGTCTAGTAATACATGAGACCACTGTGCAAACTTATCTTCGTCTTGCTCATCGTTTAAGTGCTTAACTAACTGATGCTCAGGGTTAAGCTCAAACACTGGCTTAGCCTCTGGTACAGGTTGCCCTACTGACTCCATAAGCTTTTGCATTTGCGAGCTCATGTCGTTCTCATCGCTAACAACACAGGCAGGAGAGTCTGTTAAGCGATGCGTAAAGCGTACTTCTTTAACTTCTTCGCCTAGCGCTTTTTTAATGCGCTCAATTAAGCCTTCTACTTCTTTTTCAGACTCTTCTTGCGCTTTTTTTGTTTCTTCGTCGTCAAGCTTACCTAAATCAAGGTCGCCACGGGTAATTGACTGGAATGATTTTTCGTTAAACTCAGTTAAGTGGCTCATCATCCACTCATCAACACGGTCACTTAGTAATAATACTTCGATGCCTTTTTTGCGGAAGATTTCTAAGTGCGGCGAGTTTTTAGCCGCTGTAAACGAATCAGCAACTACGTAGTAAATTTTATCTTGCTCATCGTTCATACGCTCAATGTATTGCTCAAGCGATACATCTTGTGTTTCTGAGTCGGTATGCGTAGATGAGAAGCGTAACAATTTAGCAATGGCTTCTTTATTCGCTGTATCTTCTGCTGGGCCTTCTTTGATTACTTGGCCAAACTCGTTCCAAAATGTTTGGTAGTCTTCGGCTTTGTTTTTAGCCATACGCTCTAGCATTTTTAAAATACGAGACGTACACCCTTTACGAATCGCTTGCGTTACTTTGTTATCTTGTAAAATTTCGCGCGATACATTTAGCGGTAAATCGTTTGAATCAAGCAAGCCTTTTACAAAGCGCAGGTAGCTTGGCATAAACTGCTCAGCGTCATCCATAATAAAGACACGTTGAACATACAGTTTTAAGCCACTTTGGCGCTCACGGTTCCATAAATCGAACGGCGCTTTTTTAGGGATATACAATAAGCTTGTGTACTCAGTTTTACCTTCTACTTTATTGTGCGCCCAGTTTAGCGGCTCTTCCCAATCATGGCTTACATGCTTGTAAAACTCTTTGTATTCTTCATCAGAAACCTCTGACTTATCACGTGTCCATAAAGCGGTTGCACGGTTAATGCTTTCCCACTCACCTGGAACTGCTGGGATTTTTTCACCGTCTTCGCCTTCAGACTCAGGCACTTCTGCTTTATACATTTGTACAGGCGTAGAAATATGATCTGAGTATTTAGTAACGATGCTACGTAAACGGTATTCATCCGCGTATTCTTTTTCTTCTTCACGCAGGTGTAAAATGATATCCGTACCACGGCCTTCTTTTTCAATTTCTTGTAACGTGTACTCACCTTCACCTTGTGATTGCCACTCGTACGCTTGTGTTTCACCCGCTTTACGCGTGCGCACTGTCACTTCATCAGCCACAATAAAGGCTGAGTAAAAACCAACACCAAATTGACCAATTAATTGCGAGTCTTTACTTTGGTCACCTGTTAAGTTTTTGAAAAACTCAGCAGTACCCGACTTAGCAATAGTTCCTAAAGAGCTAATCACTTCTTCACGCGTCATACCAATACCATTGTCAGATATGGTAATTGTGTTCGCCTCTTTATCTGCGCTAATACGTACACGTAAATCGGCATCACCTTGGTAAAGGTCGCCATTTGAAAGCGCTAAAAAGCGTAGCTTATCGGCGGCATCTGATGCATTTGATACAAGCTCACGTAAAAATATTTCTTTATTCGAATATAACGAATGAATCATTAAGTTTAATAGTTGTTTTACTTCTGTTTGAAAGCCTAATGTTTCTTTTTGTGCTGCAGTCATTTATGTATCTCCAATTAGCAAAGTGTCTGCGTTATGCACTTAATATGGGGTGAGGTGGAGTAACTTCAAGGGAAAAATTTAAAAAAGCAGCTTTTGCGCTGACATAAATAAAAAGCCACATAAAAATGTGGCTTTTAGAGTTAAATTACGGTGTGTTTTTAGCGTGCTGGGCTTTTAAAGCGCTGACTTGTTCGTGTAAATAATTAGCACTTACCTGCTCAGCTTCAATCGGCTCTCCCACACTCACCGATACTAAAGACCATTTAAGGCGTGGTAGTTGCCACTTGGCTTTACGGCTAAACATACTGCCCCACAAGCCACCTAAGTGAACGGGCACAACAGGCACAGGTGTGCGCGCTATAATGCGCTCAATGCCCCGCCTAAACATGTCCATTTCACCATTACTTGTTAGTTTTCCTTCAGGAAAAATACCAACTAACTCACCGCGTTCAAGCGCTGCGGCAACCTCATCAAATGCTTTTGCAAACGCCTTTGGGTTGGCTTTTTCGCTATCAATTGGAATAGCTTTTGCCATTTTAAATAGCCAATGCAGCGCTTTTGAGTAATAAATGGGAGCAAACACCATAAAGCGTATAGGCCTAGGCGAAGTGGCTAAAATAAACATCCAATCTACAAAGCTTACATGGTTAGCTACAATAACGGCTGCGCCTTCGCTTGGAATATTTTCATGCCCTTTTGTGTGCACGCGATACATGCATATTGCTAAAATATAGATAACAAAGCGCAAGAAAAATTCCGGTACCTTAGTGTAAATATAAATAGAAATAAGCAAATTAAGCCCCGCCAAAAGCAATAGTAACGACGAAATATGCCACTCTAAAACAGAGAGCGTTACAATACTTAATATGGCACTGCCAACCATAAAGAGCGCATTAAGCACATTATTAGCAGCAATCACCCGTGAACGACTTGCCTCCTCGGTACGCTGTTGAATAAGCGCATACAGCGGCACAGTATAAAAACCGGATGCAATACCAATACCTGCCATCCAAACAAAATGCCATACCATGTCGCCTGTATTGAGTACTTGTTTAAGCGTTAATAAATTTTCAGAGGGCGCGATATATTCACTAATAGCCGGCTCTTGGCTTAATAAATACAAAAATAGCGTAATTAAAATAGCGCCAAAAGGTACAATGCCCAGCTCAATACGTGAGCGCGAGAGCTTTTCGCACAACAAAGACCCCACGGCAATGCTTAGCGAAAACACCACCAGCGCACTGGTTACCACGAGTTCATCGCCACCCATTACATGCTTAACGTAATTAGGTAATGCCGTTAAAATAACCGCGCCTATTAGCCAAAACCAGCTTATACCCAACACCGATTTACCAACCGATTCTGTTTGAGCATTAAGCGCTTTAAATACATTTTTAGTGGATGAAAAAATATTATAGGTAAAGTGCAAATTAGGATTATTGGCTTGGCTTATAGGAATAAAGCGGCTACTGAAAAAGCCAAGTACCGCAAGTATCAGCACGGCAATACTAATAATTGTTGGACCTGTTGTTTGAGTAATGTAATAGGTGCCAAAAATAGTACCAATTAAAATAGCTACAAAAGTGGCAGACTCAACCAAACCATTGGCTTTTGTTAATTCGTTAGGTGCCACATGCTGCGGTAATATTGAATACTTAAGCGGGCCAAAAAAAGTACTTTGCAAGCCCATAAAAAACACGGTGGTCAGCATTAGCCACACATATTGCGTAAAAATAGAGGCTGCGCCAAGAACCATAATCGGTATTTCGCAAAATTTAACAAGCCGGATCAGCTTTGATTTTTCTGTTTTTTCGGCTAATTGCCCCGCCATTCCTGAGAATAAAAAAAACGGTAATATAAATAAGCCCGCTGCAAGGTTTGAATACAGCGCACCATCGCCAAGGGTTGCAGCTTGAAACACTAACAATATAAGCACGGATTGCTTATACACATTATCATTCATAGCCGACAAAAACTGCGTTACAAATAGCGGTAAAAAGCGCTTACTGCTGAGTAAACCGCCTTTATTGTCGTGTTTATTATTTTGCATAGTACTCCTTACTAATCAGATAAATTCCTGATGTTTTTATAGCAACTTGAGCGATATTTTTAAGGCGCGTGAGCCGTGCAACTATCACGTTATCTAGTTGTTGTTAGTCAATAATTTATAACACAACGTCGCAAAGTTTAACTCATTTATTAATTTAATATGATTACCGGCAAACTCACACACGTTATACGGTAATAAAAAAGCAAACACAAAAAAGCCCACATATTTTACTATGTAGGCTTTTAAAACGATTTCAGATAGTTGTGTTAGTCCTGCATAACCGCTCGGCGGCCACTAAATGCATGCATTAACGTGGTGCCATCTACTAAATCAAGCTCGCCACCAACAGGTATACCATGCGCTATACGCGAGGCCCCTACTTTATATTTATGGCAAAGCTGGGCAATATAATGTGCAGTGGTTTCGCCCTCAACCGTAGGGTTGGTTGCTAAAATCACTTCGTTAATACCGCCGTGCGAGAGCTTTTGTTCAAGTATATCAAGGCCAATTTCTTTAGGCCCGATACCGTCAATTGGCGATAAATGTCCCATAAGTACAAAATATAAACCAAGGTATTGGCCTGTTTGCTCTATTGCCAACACATCAGTAGGCGATTCAACAACACACAGCACACCACTGTCTTGGCGTTTTGTACTTAAGCAAATATCACACTGCGCTTGCTCAGTAAAAGTGCGGCACGACTGACAATGCCCAACCGCGCCCATGGCTTTGGTCAATGCGTTACCAAGTTGAGTACCGCCTTTACGATCGCGCTCTAATAAATGAAACGCAATGCGCTGAGCCGACTTAGGACCAATACCCGGTTGGCAACGTAGCGCTTCTATAAGCTGCGTTAAACTATCTGAAAGTTGCATATTTGCTTAAAACGGCATTTTCATACCTGGTGGTAATTGCATACCGCCAGTTACTTTGCCCATACGCTCTTGCGTTTCGTCAGCAACGCGGCGAACAGCATCGTTACATGCTGCAGCAAGTAAATCTTCAATCATGTCTTTATCGTCTTCCATAAGGCTTTCATCAAGCTCAACACGACGCACGTTATGATTACCAAGCATGGTTACTTTTACAAGGCCTGCGCCGGCTTCGCCAACAACTTCCATTGTCGCGATTTCGTCTTGGGCTTTTTGCATGCGCTCTTGCATTTGCTGCGCTTGCTTCATCATGTTACCCATTCCACCTTTAAACATAATTTTCTCTCTTTCTTTTAAACTCTAGTTGTCATGAAGATAAGGGCGATTGTATTTAATTACAATGCCTGAATACTGTTTTCGTCAATTTCGGCGCTAAATAGCTGCTGAAATTGTACTATGTTTTCATCAGATGTGATCACATCAATTGCTTGCTGGTGTCGCCCTGCATCTATTTTTTGCTGAATTAAATAAGGCGAGTCAATCACCCCTTTTGCAAAGTTAATACTCAGCGATACGTTATGCCCGTATATACTTGATAACGCCGCATCGAGCTTTTGCCTAAGCATGGGCGTATCTAAGTGTTTTTGCGATTCATCCACGTCAATATGTAAACTGTCGCCTTGCTTGGTAAAAATCGAGTGTAATGCAAATTGACGCATTCGCCCACCAAGCCCCATACGCTTAATTAAATAAGCCCACTCATCTTGCTGATGCGCAAATTTAATCTCGCTAATTGGGCTTTGAAAATCATCAGGAACCGGTATAGCGGGCTCTTGCTCTATTACCTCAGGCTTTTTTTGCGGGTTAATTTGCTCAAGCAGCTCAGGCGCTAAGTTTTCAGTAATTGTTTGATGCTTTTCTTTAAAATCAACCTTACGCGCTGGCTGGCTTTGCGTTACTGGCTCAGCTGGCGTTTGGCTCCCTGTTACTGGGAGCGTTGGCTTTTTTTCGCTATCGCCTTGCGCATGGTCATGCCATGGCGGTGAATCGTTTTGTGACTCACTCGCTTGCGGGCTTGTATTGTGTGGCTTTGCTTCGCTGTTAGGCGTAGCTTGAGCAGGCATTTTTGGTGTTTGCGCTTGCTCAGGGGTATTTACACTCCCACCTGAAAGCCTGCCTGCCCCCGATATATTTCTATCCCGTAAAATTCGCGCAATTGCTGATTGTGCTTGAGCTTCTTGTTCACGCACACTGCTATCTTTAGCATCGGCGTTTTCAGGCGCGGGTTGTGTGTGTTGCGCTACAGGTGCAGGGTTATAACCTTGCTCTACCGCACTGCTCATAACATCATCAAATTGTGCAGCTAAGCTTTGCTCCATATTACTGTGTTGCAGATAAGCATCGTCTTCACTTTGGCGCTCAGCAGCATCGTCACTCTTAGCAATGTGCTCACTTTGCTGCACAGGGCTCGGTATATCGTTTTGCGGGCTTTGAGCCGCAGGTGATGCGCTGTTGCTGTGTTGCTCACTTGGCGAGCGTGTTAGCTGCTCTGTGGGCGGTTGCTCTACTGGTTCATCACTTGTTTGGCTTTGCGCAGTGCTTTGATTTTGGCTTTTCTCAACCATTACTTGCGGAGCAGGGGTTTCGTCTTGCGATGGTGTTTTATTTTTATTTAATATATCACGCAGCGCATCGGCACGGCCTTTACTACTGGTAGGCGCAGGCGTTGCAGCACTCGGTGTGTCACTAGGCTCAGGAAGCGATTGAGCAGACGTTGTACCTGCAGATTCAAATGCTAATAAACGCAGCATTATCATTTCAAAGCCTAAACGAGGCTCTGGCGCCCATTGTAAGTCTTTTTTACCGTTTAACAGTAACTGGTAATAAACCTGAATTTGTTGAGCCTGGGTGTGCTGTGCAACATGACTAACATAATCGGCGTTTTTATCATCCAGTTGCGCTGCTTGCGGGACAAGCTGAGTTAATTGAATAAGGTGAGTTAATGCAATTAAATCATCAAGTAGTGCAATATAGTTAGGATTACGGCTCGCTACTTGGGCTATTTCGTCCATCAGTGCGCCACCATCTTGTGCTAACAAAGCAGCAAGCAAACTTTGGCTGTAATGGGTGTCCATTAAACCAAGCATAGCTTGTACGGCTTGATTGTTTATGTCGCCGTTGGTTTGCGCAATAGCTTGATCTGTTAAGCTCAACGCGTCACGCATACTGCCATCGGCGGCTTTTGCAATAATACTTAGCGCATCTTTATCAAAATTTAATTCCTCTTGAGTAAGGACATGCTCAAGCTGAGTTTTAATTTCGCTTTGCGAAAGTGCATTTAAGTTAAACTGTAAACAGCGTGATAAAATGGTAACAGGTAACTTTTGCGGATCAGTGGTTGCTAGTAAAAATTTCACATGCTCTGGCGGCTCTTCCAACGTTTTTAATAACGCGTTAAAGCTATGCTTAGAGAGCATGTGTACTTCATCTATTAGGTATACTTTGTAACGTCCACGCGTGGGTGCATATTGAACGTTATCAAGAATTTCACGAGTATCTTCTACTTTGGTGCGAGAAGCGGCATCGATTTCAAGCAAGTCAATGTATCGCCCTGCTTCTATGTCAGTACAACTGCTACATTGCCCACAAGGAGATGCCGATATACCCTCATCACAATTTAAGCTTTTAGCAAAAATACGCGCAATGGTCGTTTTACCCACACCACGGGTTCCAGTGAATAAATAAGCGTGATGCAGTCTATTTTGCGTTAGCGCATTAACAAGCGCTTGCTTTACATGAGACTGGCCAACCAATTCATGAAAGGTTTGCGGACGCCATTTTCTCGCTAGAACCTGATAACTCATCAATTACTCGCCTTCAAACTCAACCAGTTTTAAGATTTTAATACCCATTTTTTCTATACGCTGCTCACCACCAAGCTCTGGTAATGAAACAACAAACGCTGCATCAGTGGCTGTGCCGCCTAATTTTGCAACTAGCTTTGCTGTGGCTTCAATTGTGCCACCGGTCGCTAATAAATCGTCAACTAATAATACTTTGTCGCCTGGGACAATAGCATCAACATGAAGCTCTAATGTGTCTTCACCGTATTCAAGTAGGTAATCTTGGCGAATCACTTCGCGTGGTAGCTTGCCTGGTTTACGAACAGGAATAAAAGGGATCCCTAACGCGTAAGATAGCGGTGCACCAAAAATAAAGCCGCGAGATTCTGTACCAATAATTTTTGTAAAGCCTTGGTTTTTATATTCGTTTATAAAAGCATCGATTGTTGCTTTAAAGGCTTCTGGATTTGCCATTAGTGTTGTTACATCACGAAACATAATGCCTGGTTTAGGATAGTCGGCAATGGTTGCGATACTGTTTTTAATAATAGCGGGTGTTACTTGAGTCATAAGTTTAATTGCTCAATAGTTTATATTTCAAAGCAGCTGATTATAACCTTAACTGACGTTAAAATGCGAGTTTGCTGTTATTAATACCAAGGTGGTTTGAAAATTATAAGGGTGGAGGAAGAAAAGAAGCTTAAGGCTGATATAAACAACAGCCTTAATAGAGCAAGGAGCTTTAAGTTAGGCTTGTGATCCAGCCTAAAATCGCATTTAAACAGCCAATACCTACAAAAACTGCTAAAAAAGCAATAAAGTAAGTAGCGTTAAACGGATCTTTAAAGTCTTTATCATCTGACATTGGTATAACCTTTTTTAAGCACGACAAATAAGGCTGCCATGATAGACGAAGTAAAAACATCTATAAAGAGCTTAATGTTGATTTTTTGTCACGATAATACCGCGCTCGCACATTGCATTAAGCGTACTTAACGCACCATGCGCAATTTGTTGTTCGCTAAAATTAGGCGCGTGGACTAAAACCTGCTGGCATACACTCTCAAACTCAATGCCCGCATTAGATTCTATTATTGAAAGTAGCAAGGCGGTCATTGCATTTGTGGCTAAAAACTGTACGTCGTCGTTATCATCTCTGTATACAACAAAGTAATTAGGCTGCTCAGATGGCGTGCTGGGTTTATACTCTGTGCTGATATTTTGCACCGCATATTGGTAGCTTAAATTACGCGCTACACTCGATAAGTAAAGTTCAGAACTGGTTAGTTCAGTGCTTTTTAAGCGTTGCTCGTTGGTATCTTCATTAGCCACGGAAACATCAAGCTCTATCCACTCATAATGTGCTAGCTCCAGCATAAATGCATAATCGTACTCTTGCAGGGTATAGCTGCTCGATAAGTAATTAATAAATTCCCCTGCTATGTCTAAAAAATAAGGCGACTTGCAGTCATGCTCACTAAAAAATGCCCTTATTAATTTTTGCCATTGTTGCTTTGTGTATAAAGTTTTAAGCACCGGAAAACCTGATGAGATGAACCCTGCAATATTATTAAAAAATAAGTCGCGGTAAATCGCCATGCGTCTATCTTCAATATCGTTAGGCTTTGGGTTATGTTCAGGCTCACGTATGTGGGCCATAAACTCATTTTGGCTGTCAATAAAGCTCATATTTCTTCCTTTATGCTAATTGCTGAGTAGGCGATGCGCATAACTGCTTATTTTGTAAATCGTGAATAATATCAAGCTCTTTTGTAAGTGTATTTATACTTGGAATATTAAAATCACGCTCCAATAAGGTAGGAAACACCCCATGCGCTTGGTACGCTTTATCAAGCAAATCCCATACGGGGTCAATAACCTCAGCGCCGTGGGTATCAACAATTAAATCATCGGCTTCATTGTAGTGCCCAGCTACATGTCCATATGCAATGCGTTTTGAAGGTAGCCCTAATAAAAACGCTTCGGCGTTGTAGCCATGATTAATTGAATTAACATAAATATTATTTACATCAAGCAGTAGCTTACAATCGGCTTGCTCTAAAATCGTGTTTGTAAATTCAAGCTCAGATAACTGCTGGCCAGGCGCCGCATAATAGGAGACATTTTCGATGGCTATTTGGCGATCTAAAATATCTTGCACTTGTTTGATGCGAGGTACAACGTGTGCAATGGCATCTTCAGTAAAAGGGATTGGCATTAAATCGTACATATGCCCTTTTCCAGAGCAGTAACTTAGGTGCTCACTGAATAGTTTAATGTTGTGCTGATCAAAAAACGTTTTTAGCGATTTAACAAATTCAATATCAAGAGATTCAGGCGAGCCGATAGAAAGCGATAAACCATGGCAAACAAAATTATTGGCGTCAGTTAAGGTTTTAAATTGTTTTTTAAAGCGCCCTCCCAGCTTAAGCCAGTTTTCAGGCGCTACTTCCATAAAATCAATTTGCTTTGGTGTATGCGCTAGTAGTTCATCAAGCATCTCTCGACGAAGACCTAAGCCCACCATCCCAAATGCTGAGTTTTGTGTTGCTCTCATCATTATCTCCTAAAACAAAAAGGGCCTTTTGGCCCTTTTAGCATAACGTATATCTGAGTAAATCAGGTACTTAAATCAGCCTGTTATTGGCCGCCACATTTGCCTTCGCC
>NZ_PNDP01000041.1:0-35920 GCF_005886415.1 Pseudoalteromonas sp. S327
CTTTTAACTTAATTTACCGGTAATACCACGGTCTACCGCGCTATAACGGAAAGAACTAGGTGGACTCCCAGCTTTCACTAGACAGTTTTTAACTCAGAATAGTACGCATCTTCAAACTTATCAGGTAAACACTGCATGTGTGTGAATGGCGCTTTTTAATTGTCGCAAAAAAGCTTTCTGCAACCGCATTATCATGACAGTTAACAGCGCGACTCACGGAAGGCACAAGATTATGTTCTTTCTAAAATGCGAGATTGGACTTCAGCTTCTACCTAACCAGATTGTTCTGTGGCATTGCAAAGCTCAGCATCACTACACAGTTTATTTAAATAATTAGACCATCGCTGCATCATCGCACGTCTTTGAGTAAGATATTCAGCGTGGTTATATGCAAGAGCTGTGGAGTTGCCCACTTTATGGGCAAGTTGCATTTCAATATGCTGATAGTTTTCTTCTTGTTCGTTTAGTAATGTTGAAGCTGTTCCTCGAAAGCCGTGTGAAACGATATCATTAGCCGAGTAGCCCAATGCACGTAGACGATTATTCAGTACGTTTTTGCTAAATGGTTTAGAAGAACTCATCTCTGAGGGAAAAACGTACTTTGAGTAATTAGTGTATTTATAAATATCTCGAAATTTAGATAGAGTTTGAACTGAAAGAGGAACGATATGAGTTTTACCTGCTTTCATTAATTCGCCGGGTATTTTAATATATTTATTTTCAAAATCTACATGTTCCCATCTTAAGCAACGAAGTTCGCTAGGGCGTAAAAATAGATGAGGTAGTAGTTTCAATGCTTCCTGAGAGCAGTAAGAGCCTGAGTTGTTATTCTCAATAGTTAAAATGAGCTGTCCCAGTTCTTTCGAGTTAGTAATAGCTGCATGATTTTTTGGATCTGAAATTTTTCCAGTCAATGCTATGTAGTCGAAATTAGTTAATGGGCTATTGTTAGTGAGATCTTTTGTAATCGCATAACGAAAAATACGATTTAGCATGGACAATAATGGGGGAACTTTTTTCACGGTATTAGCTTCAACTAGAGAGTCTACGATATTAATAATGTGATTCTTAGTAATATGGTCAATCTGTAGTTCACAAATCCCCTTAAGATCGCTTTTAAGCCAACGCAATAATTTTTCTTGGTAGGCATTGCTCCATTCTTTTTTATTAAGTTCGAACCATTGCAACGCAATCTCACCGAAATTTAAACCTTTGCATGTACTTTGAAGTTTAAGAAGCTTGCGTTGAGCCATCGGATCAATAGCATCACTGAGAAGCTGACGGGCCTTATCTGCTTTAGTGCGAGCTAGTTTTAGGGGTACTGTGGGGTATTTTCCTAAGGCCATTTCTTTATATTTACCACCAAACTTATACTTAAAGCGCCAAAGCTTAGAACCATGACTAGTTACTAATAAAAACAAGTTGTTACCATCATATTTTTTAAAATTTTTACCATTTTCTTTGGGCTTCAGTGCTTTAATCTTTTCGTTATTCAGTTTCATTTTTGATACTCTTTTTAAATTTATTTGGGGTATTTTATTTAAAAATGGATCTATTTTTACTCCTATGTATGTGAGTTACCCCACATTTACCCCTTAAACCTTTGAAATTTAAAAAGCGCCAATGAAACCTAATGAACTTATCAAAGTTATAAAAAAACCCGCAAAGCAGTGCTTTGCGGGCCTTATAAAACTTAATGAACTCTTATGAATTCGATAGGAGGAAGATTACATCATTCCGCCCATGCCACCCATTCCGCCCATGCCACCCATATCAGGGGCACCAGCAGCTTCTTCTTTAGGGATTTCAGCAACCATTGCTTCGGTAGTGATCATTAGACCCGCAATCGAACCTGCAAATTGTAGTGCAGAGCGCGTTACTTTAGTTGGATCTAGGATACCCATTTCAAGCATATCGTTGTATTCGCCAGAGGCTGCGTTGTAACCGTAGTTACCTTCGCCACCTTTAACAGCGTTTATTACTACTGACGCTTCGTCGCCTGCATTTGTTACGATTTGACGAAGTGGTGCTTCCATCGCACGAAGTGCAACTTTAATACCGTGGTTTTGGTCTTCGTTGTCGCCAAGTAGCTCAACTAGCTTGCTAGCAGCACGTACAAGAGCAACACCACCACCAGGTACTACGCCTTCTTCAACCGCTGCACGAGTTGCATGTAATGCATCTTCAACACGGTCTTTTTTCTCTTTCATTTCAATTTCAGTCGCTGCGCCTACTTTAATTACTGCAACACCGCCGGCAAGTTTAGCCATACGCTCTTGTAGTTTTTCTTTATCGTAGTCAGACGTTGCTTCTTCAATCTGTGCTTTAATTTGAGCAACACGGCCGTTAATGCCATCTTCTTCACCCGCACCATCAATGATAGTTGTATCATCTTTAGTGATTACTACACGCTTAGCAGTACCTAGGTCTTCGATAGTTGCTTTTTCAAGCTCTAAACCAATTTCTTCAGAGATAACAGTACCGCCAGTTAATACGGCGATATCTTGTAGCATTGCTTTACGACGGTCGCCAAAACCAGGGGCTTTAACTGCTGATACTTTAACAATACCGCGCATATTGTTAACTACAAGCGTTGCAAGTGCTTCGCCTTCTAGGTCTTCAGCAATGATTAATAGTGGCTTGCTTGCTTTAGCAACGGCTTCTAATGTAGGTAGTAACTCACGAATGTTAGATACTTTTTTATCTACAAGTAGAATGAACGGGTTGTCTAGCTCAACAGCGCCTTTTTCAGCGTTATTGATAAAGTACGGAGATAGGTAACCACGGTCAAACTGCATGCCTTCTACAACATCTAATTCGTTCTCTAGTGATTGACCTTCTTCTACAGTAATAACACCTGTGTTACGGCCTACTTTTTCCATTGCTTGTGCAATGATGTCGCCAATTTCTTTATCAGAGTTAGCTGAAATAGTACCTACTTGTGCAATAGCTTTAGTATCAGCACATGGTACAGATAGCGCTTTAAGTTCTTCTACAGCAGCGATAATTGCTTTATCAATACCGCGCTTAAGATCCATTGGGTTCATACCCGCAGCAACCGCTTTAAGACCTTCGTTTACAATAGATTGCGCAAGTACAGTTGCGGTAGTAGTACCGTCACCCGCTGCATCATTTGCTTTAGATGCAACTTCTTTTACCATTTGTGCACCCATGTTTTCAAACTTGTCTTCAAGTTCGATTTCTTTTGCTACAGATACACCATCTTTGGTGATCACTGGAGAGCCAAATGATTTATCTAGTACTACGTTACGGCCTTTAGGACCTAAGGTCACTTTTACTGCGTTTGCTAGGATATTTACGCCTGTTAGCATTTTAGTGCGTGCGTCACCTGCAAAAAGTACTTCTTTTGCTGCCATCTTTAATTTCCTCTAAATTCTTAAATGTTTGTTAAACGAAAAGTAGGGTTAGCCTACAATGCCTAAAATGTTGTCTTCACGCATGATCAGGTACTCTTGACCTTCGATCTTTTCAGTTTTTTCAACATATGAGCCAAATAACACAGTGTCACCGGCTTTTACTTCTAAAGCTCTAACGTCACCGTTATCTAGAACGCGACCATTGCCAACAGCAATAACTTCTCCGCGAGTTGATTTTTCAGCTGCAGAGCCAGTTAATACAATACCGCCAGCAGACTTGGTTTCTTCTTCTAGACGCTTAACGATTACGCGATCTTGTAAAGGACGAATGTTCATTTTTTTAGTTCTCCTAACAGTTTCTGAACAGTACAGAAAAAAGCTTTTCTAATTTGCATTCATTAATGGGGGTAGAGTGTAAAATTCCAAGAGAAAAATCGATAAATTTTTAATCTTTTCTCTCATACTCGCCATCAATGGTAGTTGGTTTATTTACATGCTGTTGTTCTTGCTGCGAGTGTGCGTGTTGTGAAAAGGCTGAAGAGCCTTGCTGTGCACCTGTGCTCATGCGTACCGTTGCTTGACTTGCAAGGCCTGCAGCAAGTTTGTTGCGTATTGAGGGGGTTAATAATAGTAGGCCGAATAGATCGGTCATAATGCCTGGGGTTAGCAATAAAACACCCGCAATGATCACGCAAATACCGGTAAATAATTCTTTAGCTGGCATTTGCCCTTGGGCCATTTGGCTTTGTGCATTTTGTAATGCACCCATACCTTGTTGTTTAACCATTCTGGCGCCCAAAATAGCCGTAACAATCACTAGGGCTATAGTCGCAAATCCACCAATTACATCGCTAACCTGTATTAGTAGCGCAATTTCGATGATAGGAATGATAATAAACAACACAAATAAAAATCTAAACATAGGGCTCTCTAAATAATGGCACTCAAAAGAGTGGATGAAATATAAGTGAGGGTGAAGGGGTCTATTTTCAAGGTTGAGCTTAAAGTGATTAATAATTGCTTAATATCTACAATTATTCATCGCCTACACATTACACTAGCTATCAGATACTATTGCATTAGTTCCCTATAAATTAGTAAAGGTTAATTATGACTACGCAATTTAAATTGATATTTACCACGTGCAAAGATGAGGCTGAAGCACGCACTTTAGCAAAAGCACTTGTAGCGCAAAAATTAGCGGCGTGTGTAAATATTTTACCAAATATGACCTCAGTTTATATGTGGGAAGGCGATGTTGCCCAAGAGATAGAAGCAAAGCTACTGATTAAAACAAAATCAGAAAAAATGAATGATGTTTTTGAAACCATCAAAAGTTTACACAGTTACGAAGTACCCGAAATTCAAGTGGTTGATGTGGCCACTGGTAATTTGGCTTATTTTCATTGGATGGATGAGGTATTAAATTAATGCGGTTTTTCTTTTTATTATTGGTTAGCTTGCTGGCGCTTCCTGCAAAGGCAAACACCAATAATGTGCTAGGTGATTTACTTGCCCCGCCACAGCAAACCTTTTTACCCGTAGACCAAGCGTTTGTATTTGATTTTGATCAACAAGGTAGTACTTTATTTGTGGGGTGGGATATAGCCCCTGACTATTACCTTTATAAAAAGAAAATAGAAATTATCGCCAAAGGCGCCAACATAAAGGTAGGCGATGCCGGTTCTGGCGAAATAATTGAAGACGAGTTTTTTGGCAAAACCGAAGTTTTTTTCAATAGTGTGAGTGTTATAAGTAAGCTCAGTAATGTTACAGAGGGTGCTGTTGTAAAGGTGCGTTATCAGGGCTGTGCCAAAGCAGGGCTATGTTATCCGCCTGAGGTTATTAGTATTCCTTTAGGCGTTATTGCCTCAGAGCAAGCGCAAGGTAATAACTCATCTGCTGATGCCGCTGATACATTAAACGCATTAACTCCTTCTGTAGACTCAACGCGTAGCCAAAGTAATACAACCACTCAAGATTTAAGTTTTACAGAGCGATTAGCAAGTCAAAGTTTAGTAACCAATTTACTCATATTTTTTGTTGTTGGGGTGGGGCTTGCGTTTACACCCTGTGTGTTCCCTATGTTTCCTATTTTATCGAGTTTAATTGCAGGGCAGCAAAATTTATCTACTAAAAAAGCGTTTGCATTGTCGTTTGTATATATACAAGGTATGGCGCTTACTTATGCTGCATTAGGATTAGTAGTGGCGGCCTTAGGCGGGCAAGTGCAGGGGTATTTACAACACCCTTATGTACTTATTAGTTTTAGTTTACTGTTTGTATTGCTCGCAATGTCGATGTTTGGCTGGTACGAAATTAAGTTACCCAGCGCCATGATGAGCAAGCTAACGCAAGTCAGTAATAACCAAAAAGGCGGCAATTACATAGGTGTGTTTTTAATGGGGGTGTTGTCAGGGTTAATTGCATCACCTTGTACCACAGCTCCGTTGTCTGCTGCGCTATTATTTGTAGCGCAAAGTGGTGACTACCTTGTCGGTGGTTTAACCCTGTATGTATTAAGTTTAGGAATGGGCCTACCGCTTTTATTACTCGGTACGTCTGGTGGCAAATTGCTTCCTAAAGCTGGCGGTTGGATGGAGCAAGTTAAAACGTTATTTGGTTTTATTATGCTTGTTGTGCCACTTATTTTATTAGAGCGCATAATTAGCGCCGACATTATTTTACTTATGGCAGGTATTTTAGCACTGGCAACGGCTGTTTATTTACACTATTGGCAGAGTGCTCAGCCACAAAGCAAGCTTAAAACAGCGCTTTGGTTTAGTGCTACATTTTTAGTAGTTACTGGTTTTACATTAGCTAAAAACGTTATTTGGCCGCAGCAACAGGTTGGGCAGGTTAGTCAGCAAAGTAATGAGTTTAAACAAGTGGCTAATTTAACTGAGCTAAAAAACGCTGTTGCTGAAGCTAATCAGCAAGGCAAACTGGTGATGGTTGATTTATACGCCGATTGGTGTGTGGCATGTAAAGAGTTTGAGCATTACACATTTCCAGATGCCAAAGTACAGAGCGAGTTTAGTCACTATCAGTTAATTCAAATCGATTTAACACAAAGTGATGACACCACCATTGAGCTGATGGAAGAGTTCACTGTGTTTGGTTTACCCAGTATTTTGTTTTTTAACACACAAGGGCAAGAGCTAAGTTCAGAGCGCGTTACAGGATTTTTAAACGCTGATGATTTTGCCACCCACCTAGCTGCAGTGCGCGCCAGCGCACAATAATAGTGCAATTTAGCCGCTTGGGCTTACCAAGTGGCTTGCCTCCAATTACGTCATATTTATTACACCTCCAGAGATTAGACCAGTATTTTGCTGCTATTTACATCGAACTGACTATAATAGTTGGCTAACGTGAGAATTTGTTGCAATTTTTGTTTTTTATACTTAATTTAGTGTACAAACTTAGCTCGCAACGGCTTAACTCATTACTTAGAGGATATATCGCGTATTATGGCTGCAAAATTTAAACTTTTAGTTATAAATGGTCCAAACTTAAACATGCTAGGAAAGCGTGAGCCAGAAAAGTACGGTTTGCACACTCTTGGTGAAATTATGAGCGAACTAACGACTGCCGCAGAGGGTCTAGATGTTCAGCTTACGCATTTTCAAAGTAATAGTGAGCAAGCCCTTATAGAAAGAATACACGATGCTTGGCAGGCAGTTGATTACATAATTATTAATCCTGCTGCATTTACGCATACTAGCGTCGCTTTACGTGATGCATTGTTAAGCGTTGATATTCCTTTTTTTGAGGTGCACTTAAGTAATGTGCATGCACGTGAAGCATTTCGTCATCATTCGTATTTTTCTGATGTGGCGCAAGGTGTGGTATGTGGATTAGGTGCAATGGGTTACCACGCAGCATTGAACGCTGCCGTGAGCCGGTTGCAAAACTCGAATTAATTTAAACTAACAAACTTATAGGCGGGTCGTTCATGGATATTCGCAAGATCAAAAAGCTAATCGAATTAGTAGAAGAATCAGGTATTGCTGAGCTAGAAATCACTGAAGGTGAAGAATCAGTACGTATTAACCGTAACAACATGAGCGCAGGTCCTGCTTACGCTCAGTACGCACCACAGCAATTTGCTGCTCCAGCACCTGCGGCACCAGCACAAGCTGCGCCAGCCGTTGAAGCTGATGCTACACCAGCAGCGCCTGCAGGCCATCAAGTTAAATCACCTATGGTTGGTTCATTTTACTCAGCAGCTTCTCCAGAAGCGCCAGCATACGTAGAAGTAGGTTCTCAAGTTAAAGTAGGTGATACTTTATGTATCGTTGAAGCAATGAAAATGATGAACCAAATTGAGTCAGATAAAGCGGGTACAGTTACAGCTATTTTAGTTGAAAATGGCGAACCAGTAGAATTTGATCAACCTCTATTCATCATTGAATAATTTAGTAACCTAAAGGCCAACTCTTATGTTAGATAAAGTAGTCATTGCAAACCGAGGTGAAATAGCACTTCGCGTATTGCGCGCCTGCAAAGAGCTTGGGATCAAAACGGTTGCTGTGCATTCAACGGCGGATCGCGATCTTAAGCACGTATTACTTGCAGATGAAACCATTTGTATCGGTAGACCTCCAGCCACTGAAAGTTACTTAGATATTCCGCGCATTATTGCGGCTGCTGAAGTAACAGACGCTGTAGCGATTCACCCAGGATATGGTTTTCTTTCAGAAAATGCAGATTTTGCTGACCAAGTTGAGCAAAGCGGCTTTGTATTTATTGGTCCAAAAGGCGACACTATTCGTCTTATGGGCGATAAAGTATCGGCAATCAATGCAATGCGCAAAGCTGGTGTACCATGTGTACCTGGTTCTGACGGTCCGGTATCGGATGACAAAGAACGCAACATGCAAATTGCAAAGCGCATTGGTTACCCGGTAATTATTAAAGCCGCTGGTGGCGGTGGTGGCCGTGGTATGCGTGTAGTACGTAGCGAAGCTGAATTAATTGATTCAATCGCACTTACTCAACAAGAAGCGAAACAGTTTTTTGGTAATAGCATGGTTTACATGGAAAAATTCCTTGAAAACCCTCGCCATATTGAAATTCAGGTACTTGCTGATGGACAAGGTAATGCTGTTCATTTAGGTGAGCGTGACTGTTCTATGCAACGTCGTCACCAAAAAGTAGTTGAAGAAGCACCAGCGCCAGGTATAACGGCTGAAGTGCGTAAATTTATTGGTGAGCGCTGTACACGTGCATGTATCGAAATTGGTTACCGTGGTGCGGGTACGTTTGAGTTTTTATACGAAAACGGCGAATTTTACTTCATCGAAATGAACACCCGTATTCAAGTTGAGCACCCAGTGACTGAAATGGTAAGCGGTGTTGATTTAATTAAAGAGCAGCTAAAAATTGCTGCTGGGCAACCGCTATCTTTCACGCAAGATGACGTGGTTATCCGCGGCCATGCAATTGAATGTCGTATTAACGCAGAAGACCCAGAAACGTTTATCCCGTCGCCGGGTAAAATTACCCGTTTCCACCCTGCAGGTGGTTTAGGTATTCGTTGGGATAGCCATATTTATGCTGACTATACAGTACCTCCACATTACGATTCGATGATAGGTAAGCTTATTACTTACGGTGAAAACCGTGATGTGGCTATTGCCCGTGCTCGTAATGCGCTGAACGAATTAGTTATTGATGGCATCAAAACAAACACGCCATTACATAAGAAAATTCTTGCAGACGAAAACTTCCAAAGTGGTGGTACAAATATCCACTACCTTGAGAAAAAACTAGGGCTATAAAGCCCCAGTTAATTAAAACCGGCTTAGGCCGGTTTTTTTATGCCTAAAACGCCAATTTATCGCCTTCAAGAAATATTCTGGTATGATTAGCAAAGATGCGCTTTTAGTAAATTTTTGAGGTAACAATGACGCGTAGTTTTGAAGCTCACCTAAATGATGAAATAGCCACAGTAGCAATGGGTAACAAAGTGGCTGCTATTATAGAGCAAGGTGCAGTAATTTATTTACACGGTGATTTAGGTGCAGGTAAAACAACATTTACGCGTGGTGTAGTGCAAGGCTTTGGCCACACTGGGAAGGTAAAAAGCCCAACCTATACGTTGGTAGAGCCATACGAACTGACACGTGCTAATGTGTATCATTTTGACCTATACCGGTTGGGCGATCCTGAAGAGCTTGAGTACATGGGTATAAGAGATTACTTTTCTGAGCAGGCTATTTGTATTGTTGAGTGGCCAGAAAAAGGGGGAGAATTTATACCAGTTCCCGATTTAGACATTACCTTAAGTTACGTTGGCGATGAGCGCAAAATTGTTATGAATAGTGCCAGCGAGCGCGGAATAGCAATTGTCGAAAAGCTAACTAACCTAAACCCGAGTTAATATACTTACTAACACATTGAAATATAAAAGCATCAAAGTTACCTTTTTAGTTGGCGTACAAAATAGCAGCTTAAGGTAGATTTACTATCCAACGTTTAGGTTAATAAGCTAATAGCGGGTCAAGGCGCCCGCTCTCATAATAATAAATAGTTAAGGCAATGGTAGTTATAATGAATCGAGGTGTAGTTAAACTTTTTATTTGTTTCATAGTTTGCGCTGTGAGCTTACCGTTGTGGGCAAAAAATACCATAAATAGTGTACGAGTATGGCCCTCGCCAGATAGCACGCGGGTGGTATTTGATTTAGATGATAAGCCCGATTTCAGCTATTTTATGCTTAAAAACCCGAGTCGCTTAGTGGTCGACCTTGAAAACACCAAAGGGTTAAAAGTATTACCGAGTATTCCTTCTAAGCACAAAATTGTAAGCAAGCTGCGCTATTCAAAACCTAAAAATAAACAAAGTGTACGTTTTGTATTTGAGCTAACCGCGCCTATTAAGCCGGTTATTTTTGCGCTGGCACCTACTGGCCCGTACAAAAACAGGTTAGTTGTGGATTTATATAATAAAAGTGAACCTGCAGTAAGCTCTACACCTGCCCAAAAAGCAGCTAAAAAGCGCCAGTTAAGCCAAGAGCGAGACATTGTTATTGCAATTGATGCGGGCCATGGCGGAGAAGACCCTGGTTCTATTGGCCCCTCTGGTACGTATGAAAAAACCATTACCCTGCAAATAGCTAAACGTTTAGAGCGTATGATTGACGGCGAACGTGGCATGATTTCGCGCATGGTAAGAAGTGGCGACTACTTTGTTAAGCTTAATACCCGTACCAACCGAGCACGCCAGAAAAAAGCCGACTTTTTAGTGTCAATTCATGCTGATGCGTTTACCAGCCCAGGGCCAAATGGTGCTTCGGTGTGGGTGTTATCGCTTGGTCGCGCTAATTCTGAGATTGGTAAATGGATAGAAGATAAAGAAAAACACTCAGAGCTTTTAGGTGGTGCAGCTGATGTAATTAAAGATGCTGCTAACGAAAAATACCTCGCGCAAGCGCTGCTCGATATGTCGATGGACCACTCAATGAAAACAGGGCTTAGTGTGGCCGAAGAAGTAGTAAAAGAGCTAAAAAAGGTCGCTAAATTACATAAAAAAGATCCACAACATGCAAGTCTTGCCGTATTAAAGTCGCCAGATATTCCTTCCATTTTGGTTGAGACAGGTTTTATTTCAAACCCCCGTGAAGAGCGCATGTTAAAAAGCGCTAATCATCAGGAACGCTTAGCTAAAGCGATGTTTACGTCTATAAAAAATTATTACTTAAAAAACCCACCTGATGATTCGTTATTTGCAAAGCTTAAATCGCAGTACCCAACTAAACATAAAGTTCGCCCAGGTGAATCGCTAAGCCTATTAGCGAGTCGTTATGGCGTATCGGTAGCCAAATTAAAGCAAGTTAATCAACTACGCTCAAACACCTTGTTTATAGGTCAAGAGCTGGACATACCGCAGAGTTGATGTTTATTAAACCTGTGCACGTATTAGGGGCCTCATGAGTATTGAAATATTACCTGCACGATTAGCTAACCAAATAGCGGCAGGTGAAGTGGTTGAACGCCCGGCTTCAGTGGTTAAAGAATTAGTAGAAAATAGCTTAGATGCGGGCGCAACGCGTGTGCAAATAGACATAGAGCGTGGCGGTCACAAGCTTATTCGTATTCGTGATAATGGCTCAGGTATTGGCAAAAATGAGCTCACTTTAGCGCTTTCGCGCCATGCAACAAGTAAACTTAAATCACTCGATGATTTAGAAAACATTTGTTCTTTAGGCTTTAGAGGGGAAGCGCTTGCATCTATTAGTTCGGTATCGCGTTTAACGCTTAGCTCAAAGCCCAAAGCACAAGATGCCGCGTGGCAAGCGTTTGCACAGGGCCGCGATATGGACGTGCAAGTAAAGCCGGTAGCCCACCCAGATGGCACAACGATAGAAGTTAAAGATTTATTTTTTAACACCCCAGCAAGGCGCAAGTTTTTACGCACCGAAAAAACCGAATTTAGCCACATTGATGAGCTTATAAAGCGTATTGCACTGAGTCGTTTTGATGTGTCGATTACACTGACGCATAACCAAAAGGTAGTTAGGCAGTACCGTGCTAAAACCGACCCAAATCAAGCGATTACTCGGGTTGCGCAAGTTGCAGGTAAAGCCTTTGCTGAGCAAGGATTGCATATTCAATCTGGTGAAAGTGGTTTACAGCTACATGGTTGGGTATTGCCAGTGGGATCAGCTAATACCACGCAATATACATATGTAAATAATCGCATGATGCGCGATAAGCTAATTTTACATGCTATTCGTCAGGCGTTTGAAGAGGTAAGTGGAGCGCAAGAACTCCTAGGTTTTGTTATTTATATTGATATTGACCCAAGGCAAGTGGATGTAAATGTTCATCCTGCAAAGCACGAGGTGCGTTTTCATCAAGGTCGGTTAGTGCACGACTTTATATTACAGGCGATTAAGCAAGTAGTTGTGCCTCTACAAGGCGAATTTGCAACTAATCAAGCGGCCATAGACGATTACCAATCCTCAGCGTTTATTGAGCAGCCAAGTCATGCGGCTAATAACCAGCCAGTTCAGCAGGGGTATGATTACCCTAAGTCACAGTTGCAGCCAATAGATTCACAAAACGGTGGTTTTACTAGTCGTGCCCCCTCTAATCGCGCAGGGTCAGGGAATGGCGCTGCGGGGTATGCTTCACCGTCTCAAAAACATGGTGCAAATCATCACGATGTAAATGCATTTTATCAAGGGGTGAGTGAGCAACAAGCCGCTCATTTTGAGCATAGTGTATCAACGCAGCCCGTTACTGATGAAAGCGCTGCACACGCATTAAAAAGTGTGCAGGTATTAAATGTAAATAAAGGTGTGTGTGTATTTACTCAGCAGCAGCAGTTATTTTGTTCACACTATAAGCATGCACTTGTTGATTACTGGCATGCACAAATAAAAGAGCTGGGTAATTTAGAGGGTAAAGCCCTGTTACTACCCGTAAGGGTTAACCTTGAAAAAGCTGACTGCGAACTAATAGCTCAGCAGCAATCGTGGTTTACTTTATTAGGCTTTGAGCTAGTTATTGAAAAACAGTTTGTGATGGTTAAAAAGCTACCCACGTGTTTATATTTACTTGAAGTATCAGCTGCGGTCGAGAGCTTGCTTGGCGCATGTAAAACACAGCTCAACGAGTTACAAGCGTGGCTTACATGGCAGCTTAGTTGTGTACCAGAACGCTTTTATGAAAGTAATGTATTTATTGAATTACAAATTAGCTTACAAAATAATCCGCAAACAATTGAACGTTTAAAAGAAAAAGCAGTTAAAATAGACCTAGAACACTATTTAACGCAATTAAATTAAGGTACCCGTGTTGAGCAATTTACCGGTCATATTTTTAATGGGCCCAACCGCAGCTGGTAAAACAGCGTTGGCAATTTCACTGTGTGAGCACTTAAATACAGAAATAATCAGCGTTGATTCAGCGTTAGTGTATAAAGGTATGGACATAGGTACAGCAAAGCCCGATGCAGAAGAGCTTGCTCGTGCTCCGCATCATTTAATTGATTTACTCGATCCGAGCGAAACCTATTCGGTCGCCGATTTTAGACGTGATGCGATAAAAAAAATTGATGAATTCCATCAACAAGGTAAAGTACCAATATTAGTGGGTGGCACCATGATGTACTTTAAATCTTTAATTGATGGATTATCGCCACTGCCTGAAGCCTGCCCAGTAGTTAGGGCTGAGCTTGAAGCGCAAGCAAAACAATTTGGCTGGCCACATTTACATCAAGAGCTGGCTAAAGTAGATCCGCAAGCGGCCGACAAAATAAGTGAAAATGATTCACAAAGAATAAATCGAGCTTTGGAAGTTTACCGTATTAGTGGTAAAACAATGACTGAATTGCAAAAGCAAAAGCAGCCAACGTTACCTTATACTTTTCATCAATTTGCGATTGCGCCTGATGATCGCAGTGAATTACATCAGCGAATTGAAAAAAGGTTTAAAATAATGATAGAACAGGGGTTTGAAAAAGAAGTTTCGACCCTATATCTACGTAAGGATTTACACCCCAATATGCCTTCTATTCGTTGTGTAGGTTATAGACAAATGTGGGATTATCTTGCGGGTGAAGTAGACCATGATGAGATGGTTTTTCGCGGCATTGCTGCAACGCGTCAACTGGCAAAACGTCAGCTAACGTGGTTACGGAGTTGGCCTGATGTTACTTGGTTAACAACAGACGATGAAGAAAACTTGCATCGCGTAGTAAGTTCGCTAAGCTAGTAGTAGTTGCGAATTATTTAATTAAATAAGTTCAGCTACTTAAATTATAATAACACCTAGAACGAAGGAACAATAACATGGCAAAAGGCCAATCGTTACAAGACCCATTTTTGAATGCACTACGTCGTGAGCGCATTCCAGTATCAATCTTTTTGGTAAATGGCATAAAATTACAAGGTAAAATTCAGTCATTTGACCAATTTGTTATTTTACTTGAAAACACTGTAAACCAAATGGTGTATAAACACGCAATTTCAACAGTTGTACCTGCTCGTGCAGTCAACTTCCAAGGTGTTCAAGGGAGCGATGACACTGAAGAGCAAGAACCAGGAAATATTTAATTAGGAGCGTAATGCTTGTTTGACCGCTATGAATCCGGCGAACAGGCAGTCTTAGTTCATATCGACTTACCTAAAGATGGCGATCGTGAAGATCTTCATGAATTAGAGTTGTTGGTATCTTCTGCTGGTGTTAGTAGTTTGGCGGTTGTGCAAGGCAGCCGCCAAGCACCACATCCGAAACTATTCGTCGGTACCGGTAAAGCAGAAGAAATAGCTGAGATTGTCAAAATCCACAATGCAGATGTTGTCATCTTTAATCATCAATTAAGTCCGTCTCAAGAACGTAATTTAGAGCGCGTTTGCCAATGTCGTGTACTTGATAGAACAACACTTATTCTTGATATTTTTGCCCAAAGAGCCCGTACCCACGAAGGTAAGCTACAAGTAGAGCTTGCTCAGCTTAGGCATATGTCTACTCGATTAATCCGAGGGTGGACTCACCTTGAGCGCCAAAAAGGGGGAATAGGTTTACGAGGCCCAGGCGAAACACAGCTTGAAACCGATAGACGTTTATTGCGCGCGCGCATTAAAAATATTCGTGCCCGATTAGCCAAAGTGGCTGTACAACGTGAGCAGGGTAGACGTGCGCGTACGCGTAACGAAATTCCTACTGTGTCGCTTGTAGGGTATACCAATGCGGGTAAATCAACCCTGTTTAACCGTATAACAGACTCAGATGTATACGCAGCGGATCAGCTTTTTGCCACGCTTGACCCAACACTACGTAAACTTGATATAGGTGATGTTGGTTCGGTTATTTTGGCCGATACAGTGGGATTTATTCGCCACTTACCGCATGACTTAGTGGCAGCCTTTAAAGCAACATTAACAGAAACGCGTGAAGCCGACCTACAATTACATGTAATTGATGTGGCAGACCCGCGCAGACGCGAAAACATAGAGGAAGTACAGTCGGTTTTAAAAGAGATTGAAGCTGATGAAGTACCGCAATTATTAGTTTATAACAAAATTGATGCGCTTGATGATGTAAGCCCACGAATTGATCGGGATGACCAAGGGCAGCCTATAAGAGTATGGTTATCTGCACAAACCGGCGAAGGGTGTGAGCTACTTAGTGAGGCAATAAGTGACCTGCTGGCTAAGAAAATGCTTAGTGGTACGTTATTACTTGCCCCTCAATATGGCCGCTTAAGAGCGTCTTTATTTAGCTTAAGTGCAGTCCATGAAGAGCGCTTTGATGAACATGGTAACTGGTTGTTGGATGTACGTTTACCTATGGTTGAATGGAACCGATTAATTAAAGAGTTTGGTCCTGAAATTGAAGGTTTTATCAATCGCGATTAAAAATTGGCACATAAATGTCGGTTTTTGTATGAGAAACGCGGTAGATTTGATAGATTTAACACAATTTCCTAATTTATTTAGATAACAATGGAGTATAGCTATGGCCTGGAATGAACCGGGTAATAATGGCAATGACAAAGATCCGTGGAACAATAAAGGCGGACGTGATCAAGGCCCACCTGATTTAGACGAGGTGTTCCGTAAGTTTAGCAACAAGTTAGGCGGCATATTTGGCGGTAAAAAATCCGGCAATAATAGTGGCGGTGGACTTGGCGGAGCCGGTATTTCATTTATCCTCATTATCGCCGCAATTGTGTGGGCGTTAAGTGGTATTTATACGGTTAAAGAAGCCGAACGTGGTGTGGTACTGCAATTTGGTAAGTATGACCGTATTGCAGAGCCAGGCTTACGCTGGAAAATGACCTTTATTGAAACGGTTATCCCGGTAGATATTGAAGCTGTGCGTTCATTATCTGCATCAGGGTTTATGCTAACGGAAGATGAAAACGTAGTAAGCGTTGAGTTTGAAGTGCAATACCGTGTTATTGACCCGTACCTTTACAAGTTTAGCGTAACTAATGCAGATAACAGCTTAGAAGAAGCGCTTGATAGCGCGTTACGTTACGTTGTTGGCCATGCAAAAATGGACCAAGTACTGACTAATGGCCGTGAAGTTGTTCGTCAAAATACGTGGGATGAGCTTAATAAAATCATCGAACCGTATAACTTAGGTTTAATTGTGACCGATGTGAACTTTAAAGATTCACGTCCACCAACTGAAGTAAAAGATGCATTTGATGACGCTATTGCCGCACAAGAAGATGAAGAGCGTTTCATCCGTGAAGCAGAAGCGTATGCACGTGAAATTGAACCGCGCGCGCGTGGTCAAGTAACACGTATGACGCAAGAAGCAGAAGGTTATCAAGAACGCATTACACTTGAAGCACAAGGTGAAGTGGCTCGTTTTGAAAAGCTATTACCTGAGTATCAAGCAGCTAAAGAAGTAACGCGCGAACGTTTATACATTGATGCTATGGAAGAGGTGCTTAGCAGCAGTTCTAAAGTCATTGTTGATGTTAAAGGCGGTAACAACATGATGTACTTACCACTTGATAAAATTATGGAAAAGCAAGGTACTGCAACACGTGTAGCTTTACCAAGCTCAAGTGATATTCAAGATTTACGCAATAAAGTAAATACATCACGAAATAGCACTGTGAATAGCGGTAATGACCGTTTTAACAGTGATCGCTTTAACAATAACGGGAGATAAGCGTAATGAAAAACTTTAGTTTAGTCATACTATTAGCTGCCATTGTTATGTCTTTCTCTGCGGTATTTGTAGTACCTGAAGGGCAAAAAGCGATTGTGCTGCTATTTAGCAAAGTTGAAAAAGACAGTGAAGACAAAGCCGTTGTATACAGCCCAGGCCTTCACTTAAAAGTACCATTTTTTAGCCAAGTACGTCGTATTGATGCACGTATTCAAACGCTAGATGGCACGCCAGACCGCTTTGTAACAAGCGAGAAAAAAGACTTAATTGTTGATTCGTTTGTTAAATGGCGCGTAAACGACTTTAGCGCATTTTACCTTCGTGCTCGTGGTGATAAGCAATATGCTGAAACACTACTAAAGCAAAAAGTTAATAATGGTCTGCGTACTAACTTTGGTACGCGTACTATTCGCGAGATTGTATCGGGTGAGCGTAGTGAGCTAATGGAAGAGGCGTTAGTACAAGCTTCTGAAAGTGCGCGCGAGTTAGGTATTGAAGTACTTGACGTGCGTGTTAAGCAAATTAACTTACCACAAGAAGTGAGTAGCTCTATTTACCAACGTATGCGCGCTGAGCGTACTGCTGTTGCAAAAGAGCACCGCTCGGAAGGTCAAGAAAAAGCAGAAACTATTCGTGCAAATGTTGACCGCCGTGTAACGGTAATGCTTGCTGATGCAGAGCGTAATGCGCGCTCAGTTCGTGGTCAAGGTGATGCAGAAGCTGCCGCTATTTATGCTAAAGCATACAACAAAGATCCAGAGTTCTTTGGTTTTGTTCGTTCTTTAGAGGCGTATAAAAAGACCTTTAAAGATAAACAAGATGTTATGGTACTTTCACCAGATAGTGACTTCTTTAAATATATGAAAGGCGCTGCAGCGCAATAAGCGATGCCTTAATCATTTAAAAAGTTATAAAGCCCCGCCTATGCGGGGCTTTTTGTTAAGCATAATTTAAAACTTTAAATTACTGTTATATATGTGGTTATTTAAAAAGTGTGATGGCCTAAAAAATACGCGCAGAAAAAATAAGCTGAACAGGGGTGATCTTTACTTCCGTTTTCTGGTAAAATCTCGTCCTAATTTTCTCGAAGTGAATTTACAATGGGTAAAAACGTTGTTGTATTAGGCACCCAATGGGGTGACGAAGGTAAGGGTAAGGTTGTTGATCTCCTTACAGACAAAGCATCTTTAGTAGTTCGATACCAAGGTGGCCACAATGCGGGTCATACTTTAGTTATTGACGGTGAAAAGACAGTTCTACACCTTATTCCATCGGGTGTATTACGTGACAATGTTAAATGTGTGATTGGTAATGGTGTGGTTTTATCACCAGAAGCGCTAATGAAAGAAATTGGCATGTTAGAAGAGCGTGGCGTACCTGTACGTGAGCGTCTTTTAATTAGTGAAGCATGTCCGTTAATTCTGCCTTTCCATGTTGCATTAGATGTAGCTCGCGAAACTGCTCGCGGCGACAAGCCAATTGGTACAACTGGCCGTGGTATCGGTCCTGCGTACGAAGATAAAGTAGCCCGTCGCGGTTTACGCGTAGGTGACTTATTCAATCCAGAATTATTCGCAGCTAAACTAAAAGAAGTACTTGAATACCATAACTTCACTTTAGTTAACTACTACAAAGTAGATGCTGTTGATTTCCAAAAAACGTTTGATGATGCAATGGCTGTTGCAGACATCTTAAAAGCAATGGTTGTTGATGTAACTGAGCTTTTAGATCAAACACGTTTAGCGGGCGAACACATTTTATTTGAAGGTGCGCAAGGTACATTACTTGATATCGATCACGGTACTTACCCTTATGTAACCTCTTCAAACACCACTGCTGGTGGCGTTGCGACTGGTGCTGGTTTTGGTCCATTAAACCTTGACTACGTGTTAGGTATTATTAAAGCGTACACTACACGTGTTGGTTCTGGTCCTTTCCCTACAGAGCTTTACGATGGGCTTGAAAAACAAGACCCAGTGGGTAAGCACTTAGGTGATAAAGGTCATGAGTTTGGCGCGACCACAGGTCGTTTACGCCGTACTGGTTGGTTAGATGCTGTGGCAATGCGCCGCGCAGTTCAAATCAATAGCATCTCTGGTTTTTGTTTAACTAAGTTAGATGTTTTAGATGGTTTAGAAACGCTTAAAATCTGTACTGGTTACCAGCTTGAAGATGGCACAGTGACTAATGTAACGCCATTAGCTGCTGAGGGTTACGAGAAAGTAACACCAGTATATGAAGAGATGCCAGGTTGGTCTGAAAACACAGTTGGTGTAACTAGCCTTGAAGGCTTACCAAAAGCTGCGATTGACTACATCAAGCGTATCGAAGAAATCACAGGTGTACCTGTTGATATTATTTCTACCGGCCCAGATCGTGTAGAAACAATGGTACTTCGCAACCCGTTTGCTTAATCACCATTAGTTTAAAAAAAAGCTGCTTTTTGCAGCTTTTTTTATGCCTAAAATTCACCTTGGAACGATCTTTGTATATTATTTGATAAGTTTTATTTTATACGTGGTAAACATGCGCCTATCTACCTGTAACACTTTTCTAGCGTCTTTGCTCACTCCGTTACTTTTATCTATAAGTAGCAATGTGTTAGCTGAAGAAACGCCCGCTGCGGTGCCGCTTTATACCGAACCGGAGCTGATTGCACTAATAAATAAAAATACACATTTGCAGCGTGTAAAGGCAGATGATTGCCAATTAGTACAAGATATAGAGGCAAGGGCCAATAAAATGGCGCTGCCATCTTACCAATTTTTATATGGCGATATGCTGGCATATAACGTGTGTGTTGAACGCAATGTGGAATTAGGTGTGTACTACATGCGTAAAGCGGCTGAACAAGGCTTAGCGGCTGCATTAGAGCAGCTTGGACGTTATTACGACACGGGTCGCTTAGTGCAGCAAGATAAAGCTATGGCCATTACCTACTTACGAGAGGCCTCAGCGCAAGGGAACTTAAAAGCACAGCTAAGGCTGGTTAAGCTTTTTAATGCAGGCTACGGAAGCCCACGTGACTTTGAAGATGCGTATCGCTGGTTATTCAATGCCATGGTGGCAGATAAAGCAACCCATAAAAAAATTGAGCGTGCGCTTAGCTTACTCGCTAAAAAAATGCCCGATAGTGTTGTTGCCCGCGCGAGATTACCCATGTAAGTGTCGATAATGCACGCTATTTTTATAAAATAAAAAAGCCCTAATATTTAATTAGGGCTTTTTTGCAATAACTAAAAAGAGGTTAGCTCTCTTCTTTATTTTTTGTTTTAGCGGGGTCTTTTAACACCGACATTTTTGGCGGCTGAAGTGCAAAGATACGCTCGCCCTCCTGCGGTGGCTTTTCCATATTACTGGTAAATGGGCGAAGCTTTACTGGCGTATCGTCGTCGTTGTCTTTATCACCTTTTAAAATAAACAACGGGATCGCTTCAGGGTTCATCTCTTGGTATTTTTCCCAATCAAATTCTTCTGAAATACGCGTCGCACTCACTTTACCGCCTTTAGCAATAATACTGCTTAGGCGAGCGTAAGAGCCATCTTCACCAAACAAAATTTGTCTAGATAGGAATGTTGCACTGTCTTTATTCGCTTTAGCATGCGAGGTAGATGAGCGCAGTGAAAATACATTTTTTTCATTCAACAAGTGAGAAAAATATTGTACACCAAGCGCATTATGGTGGCGGTTTGGTGAAAGTGCTAATACCGTTCTTATTGTTGTGAGCGGCAAGTAACGCTCAGCATGCTCTGATTGTGGGTTACCATAATAACAGGCAAGGCCGTCCATACGAGCCATTTTACAGTTCTCCCATGCGGGGTCTGATAGATGAACAGGAATGCTTTGCTCTTGTAAGCCTTTACCTATAGCGCGAGATACATGGTTTGCACCAATAATCAGTATGGTATTTGGAGAAGGTTGGCGCACGCCCAATAACTTAGCAACAGGGATAGCAGTTAAGCTTTGCAATACCACAGTGATGATAATAACGGTAAATATTAACGGCACCATTTTTTCTGCATCAGCTACGCCAGCTTCCATCATACTTAGCGCAAATACCGAGCCAACAGCAGCTGCAACAATACCTCTAGGGGCTATCCACGATAGCACCAAGCGCGATTTCATTGGCAAGTCAGTACCAAAAGTAGATATGGCAATACACAATGGGCGCGCTATAAATAACACCACTGCAAGGAATATAAATACGTCGCTGTCTAACATCATCAAGTCAGAAAGCTGTAGCCGCGCAGCAAGTAAAATAAACAGTGATGATATTAAAATCATCGATAAGTCTTCTTTAAACTCAAGTACAGAATCGATTTCTAAATCATTTTGATTTGCAAGCCAAATACCAAATACGGTAACAGCCAATAGTCCCGATTCGTGACTTAAGTGATTAGATACCGAAAAGCTAATAAGCACCAAGGCAAGTATACCAAATTTATGTAACTCGAACGGTAGCCATTCACGGCGCATAAGCTGTGTGGTGATCCACCCCGCAACAACACCGATAGAAAGCCCTACGCCGACTGTTTTAACAAGTGCAATAATAGTGTGGCTAAGCACTTCTCCTTGGCCTACCAGCATGACTGCTTCAAATACAAGCACAGCAAAAAGAGCACCGATTGGGTCAATTACAATGCCTTCCCATCGTAATATACGGTCAATATCTTGTGTTGGGCGCATCGAATTAAGTAAAGGGGCGATTACCGTAGGCCCTGTTACTACTAGCACAGCGCCTAATACTGCAGCCACCCGCCAGTTAAGCTCAAGTAACCAATAGGCACTTAAGCTTATTACCACACAGGTGGTGATCATGCCGATAGAGCACAGGTTGCGTACGACCTTACTTATGCCTTTTAATTCTCTAAAGTGCAAAGTAAGGGAGCCTTCAAATAAAATGACAGCCACGCTCAGTGACACAACAGGAAATAATAAATCACCCAGTAAAGCATCAGGGTCTAATACACCACTAAACGGCCCTAGCAATAAACCGGTAAGCAATAAGAACAAAATAGCGGGTACTTTAAACGCCCACGCTACCCATTGGGCAAGCACCGAACACAGTGCGATACCGGCTATATAAATTGCTGACATAAATTAAGAATTCCTTATTTATCACAATGTGAAAAGTATAACTTTTGTTAAATATTAATACAGGGGTATACACGTGAAATGTTTAATTTGCTAATAAAATTTTAGCGTTTAATACAAAAATTGTAGGTTAAACTTATTGATTTATTTATAAAAATTGAATTAAAACTCAAAAATAAATATAACCCCTTGATTTTAAATGATTAACCGCTTAGAAGTGAGGCGTAGCTCTACATTAGAGTGATTTTTAGCCTTGATCTTACACCTTGAAATAGCGTATTATATTTAGAGTTCAAACAATTAGTCATCTAAATATAATTTTGCAAAATAACGGTATGCATTAATACTAGCGTCATATTTGCCCTGTAATAATAGATTTGTAAGCTATTTTTACCATTAATTAGTAGCTATTGTATTATTGAATATCTTGGTATGGTTTTTTCAAACAAGTTTATTTAAGCAATTAAGTAAATAAATGTTTGAGTTGAACTATTACTTTCAATGTTTAGCTCCCATCGTGGCGGCTAAATCTCGGTCCTTAAGTCATCACCCTATCTGTTGGTGTATCTGACTTTAGAGGCTCTATGTATGTTGTTAACAAAAAGGCCGCACACATCTTTTTACAGCGATACATAAACAACACTTTTTATTTTTATATTTAATAGACCTCCATTTATTTTGGTTGGTGCTGTTTCATGTCTTTACAAATCTAAAAGCAATTTTAGGTCGTGTATTTGCGTGCGTCTAAAAAGTGTATAAACAAACAACCTATTCGAAATTGCGTATTTTATACGCAATTACCTAGTTTTAGTTCACACTATGTGAATGCAGATAAAATGGAAAGTTGAGATTTTATGCAAAAGTTAAATTGGCGTCGTATTGTTTTAAAAGTAGGTAGTGCATTAATTGCTCCAGATCAAGATGGGTGCCGTTCACGCTACTTATTAACCATTGCGCAATTTATTGTTCGCTGTCGTGCTCGTGGTATTGAAGTTATTTTAGTATCTTCAGGCTCAGTAGCTGCAGGCTCACACTTATTCCCATCTGACATTCCACGTTCAGTTGTGATGAAAAAAGCGATGGCAGCGGCAGGTCAAACTGAAATGATGGCCATGTGGGATCGCTTTTTCGATTTTCCTTCAGCGCAATTATTATTAACCCATGGTGATTTGCGTGACCGTGAGCGCTATGAAAGTATTCGCGAAACTATTTTTACTTTGTTAGAGCATGGTGTACTGCCTATCATTAACGAAAATGATGCTGTAACAACGGATGACTTAAAAGTAGGTGACAACGATAACTTATCAGCCATGGTAGCGGCGGCCGCTGATGCCGATGCATTAATGATTTTTTCTGATGTAGATGGGCTGTATGATAAAAACCCAAATTTGCACGACGATGCAGTTTTACTGCCTGAAATAAAATCAATTGATGAGTCTATTTATGCTATGGCAGGATGTGCTACAAGCTCTGTAGGAACCGGTGGCATGAAAACCAAAATTGAAGCTGCCGAAAAAGCAACGTCTCACGGTATTGCTACTTATATTATTAATGGCTTTAAAGAAGAAACCTTTAATAGATTATTGGCAGGTGACAACCCTGGTAGTGTTTTCCTTCCTTATGAAAAACCAATGCAAGAAGCTGTGCACTGGATGACGCATACAGCCAATGAGCAAGGTGAAGTAGTTGTAGATGGCTCGTTTGATGAGTCTCTTGAAGGTGAAAACGGTTGCATACGTGGCGACGAAATAATGGAAGTTCATGGTGAGTTTGCCATTGGCGATACCATTTTAGTTAGAAGCGAGGATGGCACACGTTTAGCAAAAGCCACCGCAAATTATAGTAGTTGCTTGTTAAGCTTTATTGCAGATAACGAGCAAAGTGAATTTAGCGAAAAAATGCAGGATTCTATTGGTCCTGTTATTTCAGAAAAAGATATCGCATTATTGGAGAAGTCATGAGTTTGATTACGGATATTTCACGCCAGGCAGCAAAAGCTGCAAACACACTTGCTTTACTCGATACCGAGACCAAAAACCAAGTGTTAACCGAAATGGCGGCAGCATTACGCGCAGAAAAAGCATTTATAATTAAAGAAAACGAAAGTGATTTAAGCGCAGCACGGGATAATAACTTAGCCGCTTCGATGATCGACCGCCTAACGCTTAACGAAGAGCGCATTGAAGCAATGGCAGAGGGTATTGAAGTTATTGTAAGTTTAGATGATCCAGTCGGTCAGCTACGCGACATTACAGAGCGCCCAAATGGCATTAAAATACGTAAAATGCGTGTGCCATTAGGCGTTGTATGTATGATTTACGAAGCGCGTCCTAATGTAACTGCGGATGCAGGCGCATTGTGTTTTAAATCGGGTAATGGTGTTATTTTACGTGGCGGTAAAGAAGCCCTTAAAAGCTCGCAAGCCATTGCGAGTGTAATGCACGGTGTACTTGAAAAACATAACTTACCTAAAGCGCTGATCTCAGTTATTCCTGATCCAGACCGTGCGTTGCTTATGGAGCTAATGCAGCAACGCGAAAGTATTGATTTAATCATCCCACGAGGTGGCGAAGGCTTAATTAACTTTGTTACAGAAAACAGTACTATTCCTGTTATTCAGCACTTTAAAGGGGTGTGTCATTTATACGTAGATAAAGATGCCGACTTAGAGGTTGCACTTAATTTACTATTAAATGGTAAAACACAGCGCACAGGCGTATGTAATGCGCTTGAAGGGCTAGTGGTTCACCAAGACGTTGCTGATGAATTTTTAAATTTATGTGCCGTTGTATTGCGCCAAGAAGGTGTGAAAATTAATGCAGATGAGCAAGCCGCAAAATACTTCGATAATGCTACAGTACTTGCTGATAATGAATTTGGTGAAGAATACTTAGATTTAGAAATTGCTATTCGTGTAGTACCAAGCTTTAGTGCTGCTGTGGAGCATATTGCTCAATTTGGTTCAAACCACACTGAGGTTATTTGTACTAAAAACGATACTGCGGCTGAGCTTTTCCAACGCAGTGTTGATGCATCGGTAGTAATGGTAAATGCATCATCGCGTTTCTCAGATGGCTCGCAATTAGGGTTAGGTGCTGAAATTGGTATAGCTACAACTAAGCTACATGCTTATGGTCCTATGGGGCTTGAGTCACTTACAACTGAAAAGTATTTAGTTAATGGCGAAGGCCAAGTACGTAAGTAACGTACTTCATATATAAAAAAACGCCGATTGTTTAATCGGCGTTTTTTTATGCGTTTTGCAAAGTATGGTTTAGTTTTTCTAACCAGCTTTCTAATGGCTCAGGCCGGTGCAGATGGTACCCTTGTAGGATAACTTCAGGGTACTCTTGTAATAAGTCAAAGTGCGATTGATTCTCGACTCCTTCCGCTACCACTTCTAATTGAAACAACCTGCCAAGGCTGACAATCATATCAATAATTAATTTATCGTTGTTATCAGTGGGGGCTTCAAGCACAAATGAGCGATCTATTTTTAGCTCATGAATAGGTAACTGTTTTAAGTAGGTTAAACTTGAGTAGCCCGTGCCAAAGTCATCTATTGATACACGTACGCCCAGCTTTTTAAGGTAGTGTACGGCTTCAATGGCCGCTTCCATGTGATTAAGTAACGTCCCCTCTATTATCTCTATTGTGAGTTGCTGAGGATTAATATCAACACTTTTAATTTGTTGGCTTATAAAGTTTAAAAATCGCGGTTCATGAAAATGGCGACCGCTTATATTTACCGAAATATTCAAACTTGGGTGGCTGTATTTAAGCTTGGTAAGTAAATTAAGTGCATTAGTCGTAACCCAGCAGTCTAATTCAAAAATAACATCAGATTCTTCAGCTATTGATATAAATTCACATGGGCTTATAAAGCCTTTTTGAGGGTGATCCCAGCGCAGCAGTATTTCTGCGCCTTTTAACGTTTGCTTACTATCAAATTGCGACTGCAAAAATATGGATAGCTCATTTTGAGGAATGGCTTTTCTTAAGTCTTGTTCAATTTCAAAGCGTCGTTTAGCTTGCTCGCCAAATGTAGTATCAAAAAATGTAACTCTGTTTCCGCCTTTTTCTTTGGCTTTATAGCAGGCTGCTTCACAATTTCTGATTGTCTCAATAGCACTTTCCCATACATCGTCTCGCGGGAAAATATAAGTGCCTATACTAATTGTTAAGCTAACCTCTTGCCCATCAACGTCAAAAGGGCGGTTGACTGCGTTTAAAAGCTCTTGCGCTTTGTTTTCGGCGATTGATTGCGCACGTGTACGCCCAATTCCTTTATCTACGCTACATAAGGCGGCAAATTCATCACTGCCTAAGCGTGCGATAATATCTTTTTTATCTACATTGGCATGAATACGCTGAGCAAGCTCCTTTAAAATATTATCACCTGCTAAAAGCCCTAAGCCATCATTAATAGAGTGGAAGCTATCAATGTCGATAATATAAATATAGGCATATGTTTTATCGCTACTGCAATCTTGTAGTTGTTGTTCTAATTGCTTTAAAAAACCGTTACGGTTTGGCAGCTTAGTAAGCTCATCATGCCAAGTTAGGTAATCTATGCGCTCTTGCGTTACTTTTACGCTTGAAATATCACTAAAAACGCCAATGTAGTGAATGTTGGTATCTTGCTCGCTTTTTACCATGCTAAGTGTTAATAGCTCAGGGTATAGCTCGCCATTTTTTCTTCGTGTTACAAGTTCACCGCTCCAGTAGCCCGCTTCGTTAGCGTGCTTCCATACCTCATCAAAGCTAATACTTGGGTGGTTATTTTGTTTGATCTCTTTTAAATCCATTTCCAACGATTCGGCTTCGCAATAGCCGGTAATTCTACAAAATGATGGATTAACAGCGATAATCTTGCCATCGCTATTAGTAATTACAACACCATCGGCGGTACTGGTAAGTGCCTGGTAAAATAACTTTTGCTTAGATGACAGCTGCTTTAGCTCTTCCTCGCGTTGGCTTAACTCTTTTGCAAGGGCTTCTATTTCGAGTAATTTGTCGTGTAAGTCAAAGTTTTTTTCGATAAGTCTGTCTAGCATGCCTTGTGCAGTAATGTGCGTACGTATGCGCGCTCTAACCAAAGCTAACTTGTAAGGTTTATGGATATAATCAATGGCACCCATTGCAAAGCCTTTCTCTTCAGACTCTACTTCAGTAAGTGCGGTGACAAAAATGATGGGAATGCCTTTGGTATTTTGCTTTGCTTTTAATCTTTTACATACTTCATAGCCATCCATGCCTGGCATCATAATATCGAGTAAAATTAAATCTGGGCGTGTGGATTCAACAAATACAAGCGCTTGTTCACCACTTGTTGAAATGCGTACATCGTAGTCTGCAAGTAGGCCCTCAACTAATACATGTAGGTTGCTAGGTTCATCATCAACAATGAGTATCAAAGGCTTTCGCGGTTGAGTTACTGCAGGTTGATTGTTGCCAGCGAGAAAGGTTGAATGCACACTAAATCCTTATTCTTTAATTACCCCTTAAAGTTAGTTTATAGTTGCCATAATTGTCTAGTTTTTATAGTTATTTCTGTATTTATCAATAAGTTTAATCACTAAAGCGTAGTTAAAGTTATCTATTGCCTCTTTTAGCTTGAATAATGGATGGGAATGATCGAATTTTTGAAGCGCAATTTCTCTAACTAATTTACTAGGAATAGGACGGGCAGATAACGCTAAAGAATAGATTTCATCAATTAATGTATCTGGATTTTGCCCAGAGCTTATAGCTTCTGGCTGATGATTATAGGAGTTTGTTACCAGTAGCTGTCTGACTGCATAAAGTGCTAAGGTCAATTGTTCATTAAAAACACTAAGATCGGTGCATGCGTTACTGCTCAGTTCTAACTCTGCTTTTTTAGCGCTTTGCTCTAGTAGCTCTAACCCTAGGGTGCCGGCTAAGCCTTTTAAGTTATGCATCGCTCTAGCTAATGTTTTATGCTCATTATTTTTCAAGTGCTTTACAGCTACCTCCATAAAGTGGCTGTAATCGGTATTAAACTTAGTGAATATTGAATTAATGAGTTCATTATTATCTTCAAGATTAGACCGTGCTACATCGAGGTTTAATGTACATAACGTATGGGTTTTTGTTAGATGCTTTTCTATGCTGTCACAAAGTAGACCAAATAATAACGGCTTGACTAAATAATCATCCATGCCTGCTCGAATGGCGGCTTTTTTATCATTAGAAAACACAGCTGCAGTTACAGCAACAATAGGCGTTGTATAACCCCTTTGACGCAGTATACGTGTCGCTTCTAGGCCATCCATCACTGGCATTTGAATATCCATAAAAATAATATCAATTGTGTTTTCTTCTACTTTAATGAGTGCTTCCTCGCCATTACTTGCAGAGAGAACAGTCATATTCATTTTAGTTAACAGTGCTTCAAGAATCTCTTGGTTTACAGGGTTATCATCTACTGCAAGTGCGGTGTAACCGGTAAACTGTGGGTAAGACTCTCCTTCTTTAAGCTGTGTTGAGTCGGGTAATAATAAACGCATTAACTGAGAATCAGTGTGAGTATTACCTATTGTTATAATATCAATATGATCGCTATCGGGGACTGCCTGCGGATGCTCTTGATCGCTAATGAGTAAAATAAGCAGTAGTTTGTGTTTATTTTTTTGTTTTTGTAAGTACAGTTGCTGCAAAATAAAATTATCTTTTAGTTCTTTGTGTGACAACGTCATGATCACAATATTAAAAGGGTTACTCGGTTGAGACATTTTTGCAATTGCACGTAGCGGCTCTTGGGTAATTTCTGCAGTAATATCAGCGCTACTTAATAACTTAGTGAGTGATTTTATTTGCTTAGTATCGGGAGTAATTAGTAAGGCATGCTTTTTAAGCGCTTCTTTACTCGTCATTTTAAACGGTAGTGTAAAATAAAACTCACTCCCGACGTGGGGTGTGCTGCGTACTTGTATTTCGCCGCCTAGTAACTTGGTTAGTTGCTTACAAATAGTTAAACCTAATCCGGTGCCGCCATATTTACGTGTTGTACTGGAGTCGCCTTGGTAGAACGAGTCAAAAATGGATTCTGTTTGCTCTGGCGTCATGCCTATGCCAGTGTCTTTAATACCAAAGCGTAACTGTATTTGCTGCTCATTTTGTGTTGTGGCTTCAATTGTTACGGTTACTTCACCGCGATCTGTAAATTTAATGGCATTACCTACACAGTTATTAATAACTTGGCTCAAGTGCAGTGGATCGCCTATCAGCTCTAGCCCTGCATCAACATGCAATACAAAATTAAGGCGCAACCCTTTTTGTTTCGCATTTACCGAAAATAAATTTTTTACATTAGAAACCACGGTATGCAAAGTAAAAGGGATTGATTCAAGCTTTACTTTATCAGACTCAAGCTTTGAAAAGTCGAGTACGTTATTAAGTATTTGCAGTAAGTTTTGAGCACTTGAAAACGCTTTATCTGCATAGTGTTTTTGTTTTGCTGGAAGAGCGCTGCTTTGTAATAGCTGCAGCATACCTAAAATACCGTTCATTGGAGTGCGAAGCTCATGACTCATATTAGCTACAAAGTCACCTTTCGCTTGGTTGGCATTTTTTGCTTGAGTGATGGCAAGTGTAAGCTCTTTGTTCATTAATTCCATTTTAGAATTAAGCGCTTGGGTTTCTGCTAGTAGCTCTTTTGTTTGTTTGTTTTTTAAATACAGCGCATTAGCCGCGGTAATAACCGAGTTAATTTCATTTTGATGATGCTCATCACTATTTAGTGTTACTTGCTTTTCATTACTCATATCATTTAACAGCTTAGTTAATTTCGCAATGGGCTTAATGACAGAGTTAAATATAAAAAAGGTAATTACTATTATGATAACAGTGATCAGCGCGGCAAAAAGGTTGGCCATTTCGGTACTTTTTAATACATGGTCTCTTAGCTGCTGCTCGGTCTGGGTGAGCTTTTGCTTCTCTACATCCCTAATTTTTTCGGCTAGGTAAAGCAGCTCGTTTTCTATTCCTGTTAAAACTACATTTATCGAAAACGTGTAGCTACGGGTTAAAATAACTAATTGGCTATACGCTTGCTCAAGCTCGTCAGTATTATTAAGTAGGCTAACATTAGCGGTTTCAATACTCGCCAGTAGGGTATTTAAGTGTGCTAGGTTATCTTGCACATTTTGTGCTTCATCATAATTTGGCTTGTGTAAATAATTGGTTGTTGCTTGTTCTATATTGCTAATAGTTAAAAGGGTATTCACTATTTTATTTTGCTTGCTGGTTAGCGTGTTTTTTTTAAGCTCATTAAGTTGTGCTTTTAGCGCTTCAATAGGTTGTTTGAACTGTGTAATGTACAGCTGCTCTCGTTTAGTTCTGTTAACGACTACGCGATTAAATGTATCTTGGTAATTATTTAAGTACTCGTTAAGGCGTTTTATATTGTTTTGATAGTTTTCATCATACTCATTTAAATGTGTACTTAGCGTATCTAAATCCATTTTTGCAGCATTTAAGTGCACATTAAACTTTTCAATGGTATTGCTATTAGCATGATCTAGATAAGCAATAGCTTGGCTCTGTAAAGAAATCACATCGTTTTCTAAACGGGTAACGGACTCGCTTTGTAATAAAGCTTTGTGCTGCGCATTTTGCAGCTCAAAAAGTGATTTTTGCGAATAATTGAATAGGTAACTTTGCAAAATTAATAAAGTAATTAATACGCATAGAGCAATTATTATTTTTGATTTTATTGAACGGGTTATCATTATCTGCTTATTAACTCATACCATTTTTGCAAGCTGTAATCGTAAGTCGGCATAACGCTATTCCAAACAGCTACATTGCTTAAGCGTTTTAAATAGCTACCACCATTTCGCTGCTCGCCGGCTTTTACTGCGACTTGTTTTTGGGTGTTTAGTAAGTCAACCGTAGTGGGCTTGCCTAAGTACCAGTAATTCCATTCACTTGGTGAAAGCATTGCTTTTGAGCGCTGTGGATTACTAATGTAATACCCTTGGCGAGCAATAAATGCGCCGGCCCAACCCGAAAGCCACCAGTTCATGTAATCGTATGCGGCATCTTTTTGGTTTTTATTAACCTGTGACGATAAGCACATTACCCCATGCCAGCCACGGTAGCCCTCTTTTGGAGCGGCAAATCGCACGTTAACATTTTGACTATTGAGCGCGGCCACAGCGGGGGAAAACATACTTTCTATGTGCACGCGTTGGCTTTTCATAAATTCAACAGACTCTGGCACCGAGTTCCAATAACCTGCAAAATGCCCTTGGCGTTTATAGTCAATTAAAATACTAAATAAACGGTCAAGCTCGGAGCGAGTAATCGCACCAATATCTTTAAATGTTATTAACCCTTTGCTTTGTGCTGCCAAGGCAAGGTCAAATAAGCCAATTGTGGGCGCATTTACAATACCTACTTTACCCCGGTGGGCATCATCAAGTAACCAGCCCCAACTTTCAGTTTCGTAGGCAATACCAGGCTTAATCTTGGCGGTGTTATAGCCAAAAGAGTCAACATTATGTACATAAGGTAAAAAGCTAATGTAATCGCTTTCGTTTGCGCTAAGTGTGCCGTCCTCTTGTACGTTGAGTAATTTATAAGGGGCGTCGCCTGCACCTAATTTTGCATCGGGGGTGAGCTTCCCTGTTTTGGTAAGAGAATTTATTTCATTAAAGTAGGTTAGTCGTTTTTTTTCTATGGGCTGAATAGACCCCGCCCGCCAAAGCACATTAATACTGTTTGACCATTGCTCGTATAAATCAAATGAGCCAGGGTCCATGGAGGCTTTTTGTAATACGGCAGCACTACCTGCAGGGGAAAATTCTATATTTATGCCTAAATCAAGCATAGCTTGTTTACGAATGGCTTCTTGTAGCGTGACATGTGTTCCTAAGACTCTTAGGGTTACTTTTTTTCGGGCAAAAACATAAGGTACATGAGTAACTACGCCCGCGGTTAAACCGATGACAGCGAGCTTTTTTAATGTGGTGCGTTTAGGGGTATCCATTGTTTAAGCCAAAAGTATCACTGCTACAGATGAGATAATATATAGCCAACAAAGACTAAACAAACAAGGAATGAGCAAATATAAAAGTTATTGTGTAGAAGATAAAAGAATAATAAGACGATGAAAAATAGGAAGTAATAGAAGAGTAGGAAAGTGGTGGAGCTAAGCAGGATCGAACTGCTGACCTCCTGCGTGCAAGGCAGGCGCTCTCCCAGCTGAGCTATAGCCCCACATTCCTAAATTACATAGTTGTAATTACTTGGCTGCTGAGTTCCAAGCGGGGTGAACTTTAAATATTTTTATAAATTTGGTCAAGTATTTTTTAGCAATATTTAACTGTTATCGTTTATTTTTGATAGACTCGAGAAAAATACCTCGCGAAACGACAAAAACAATGAAAAAAAGTATCTGTATACTTGCTTTGCTACTTGCAGGGTGTGCAAGTAATGAAGCGCCTCCTTATGAAATAAATAACAAGCAGTTTTATGAGAACGTGGATGAGCAAGGTAACAAAATATTTGCTTATGTTGTATCGGTAAAGGCTGAGCATCGCAGTAACATAAACTTAAATAACGGCGGGCGAGGCGAAAAAAGACCGAGCCGTTCTGATGTAAAACGTTACATAGAACAAGAACACTTCGAAGACTCTAGTGTGTTAAAACTTAAGCTTGAGGATGAAGCCGTCAGGTTTTTAAACGAAACCCTCAGTGAAAATAACTATTGTGAAAATAAATACGAAATTACACAAGTGCTATGGCGTGACTTAAGTGTGCAGCTAAGAGGGCGTTGTTTGTAGTATGTTGGCCGATAAAGCAAAGCTTGCGCAGTTGTTAGCGCAATTAGGTATAAATTACGATGTAATAGAACACCCTGCGTTACATACCAGTTTAGATGCTGATGCATTTATGGTGGAGCGCCCAGGTACGCGACTTAAAAACTTGTTTTTGCGTGATAACGAGGGCAAAAAGCACTTTTTAGTAATTACCGCACACGACAAACAGCTCGATTTAAAAACCCTATCTAAGCAACAGGGGCTTTCTCGGTTGGGGTTTGCCTCTAGCGAGCGGTTAGCACGTTATTTAAAAGTGGCGTCCGGGTGTGTGTCTATGCTTGCTTTAGCAAACGATAAACAAAGCAATGTTACTTTGTGGCTTGATCAAGATATTTGGTTTAACGAGCTGTTTCATTGTCACCCGTTTGAAAACACTCAAACTTGGCTGCTTTCAAAAAATGATTTAAATACCTTTTTTGAGCATACAGGGCATCAGCCTCGGGTAATGTTTTTACCTTCTCGATAGCCTAAAGTGACTAAGACTAAACCAATAAAACACACACTCAGTAAGCAAAGCATAAATGCAGTTTGCCCTGAGTGTTGATAAACAATACCTGGCAATAACGAGCCCAGCGCCCCACCACTATAATAAAACGATACATACCCGCCATTTGTTACACTTGCAGGCGCTTTGCTAATCTTGTTAACAAGCGGAGCAGCGCTTGAGTGTATAACAAACATAGCAGCACAAAATAACGTAAACGCGATTAAAAACACACTCAGTTGCTGGCTTATAAGTAATACAATGCTTAAGTTATACACGATAAAAACCGCAGCAAGTAAATGCCAAGCTGAAGGCACTTTTTTAGCAAGCCAAGGTGTTGCAATAGATGCTAAAGCACCGATTAAGTAGCCGCTGTACACTAAGCCAATATCGCGTGTGTTTGTAATTAAAAAGGTGTTTTGCAAAATAAACGGTAGGTAATTTAATAAGGCTGCAAAGCAAAAAAACATACAAAAAACGGCGCCATACAATTTTAGTACTGCCGCATCTTTTAGCTGCTTAATATACGTTAACGGCGTAAGTGCTGATTGATTAGATACCACAAAGCCCGTGGGCTTTATACTTATAGCCAGGCCAATAAGCACAATCGAAATAACATAATAAAAACTTTGCCAATGCCATACATCACTAAATAAAGCGGCTAATACTCGGCCAAAGTAGCCCCCAGCTATGGTACTGCCTATGTATAAGGTCATATTTTTTTGTAAGGCATCTGCGCTGTAACGTATACCAATAAAGCTTGTCATCGCGGTAAGCGCGGCAGGTAAGGTTAAGCCTTGTATAAAACGCACCAAAAGTAATAGCTCAAAACTTGGCGCTACTGTAAACAGTATGCAGCTCACTCCTAAAATAAACATAGCAATACGTAAAATAATAAGCGGGTTTTGCTTGGCTAAAAATAGCCCATAAACCAAAGGCGCAATTGCTAAAGGCAGCATGGTTACGCTCATTAAGCTGCCGGCAAGCGCAGGGGGAACGTTAAATTCGCTAGCAAATAAGCTCAACAAAGGCTGAGGTGCGTACAGCACAAAAAATATAAACACCGAGCAAATAAGTAAATGAGCAAAACGCATTGTAGGGCTTAAAACATAAGCTGATAAGTTAGCCAAAGTATATGAAAAATGGCTTATATTTCATAGCTTAAATCATCAACAATTGCGCTAAATCAAAGTGTATATTCAGCCCTTTGCTAGATTAATGCTAATAGCACTGTTATTTGTACTCGTTGGTGATTAAAATAAACCTAATATAAGTTTTTAGTGGAACAAAGCCATGGGTTCATTACAAGACCAATTGCTGCAAGCAGGGTTAACAACATCGCACAAAGCTAAAGTTGCTAAGTCAGAAAAACGTAAGCAACAAAAAAAGCAAAAAAAAGGGGCTACCAGTAATCCAAGCGATCTGCAAAAGCACATACAGCAAACTAAATTAGAGCAGCAAAAAAAGGCTGAAGAACTTAACCAGTCGCGCCAAGAAGAGCTTAAGCAACGTGAGCAAGTTGCTCGTGTTAAGCAAATACTTGAGCACCATAACCAAGACTCTATTCGTGGTGAGCGTACCTTTAATTTTACTTACGATAACAAAGTAAAAGGGATAGATGTAAACGAGAAAACCCAAAAAGCGTTATCGGGTGGTCGTTTAGCTATTTGTGTACTGGAAGGGCAGTTTTACGTACTCGATGATGAGCCGGCGCGTAAAGTCGCAGAAGTTGATGAAAAGTACATTGTTTTTCATGTTGAACCTGAAAACAAACCAAAAGATGAAGACGACCCATATGCAGACTTTGAAGTACCAGATGATTTAGTATGGTAAGTGTCTGTTCAGTATTGTTTGCTAAAGTTAACAACAATGGCTGAAAACGTAGTCATGTTTGTTTGATCGCCTAACGTAAATTGATACGTATGCTTTTTACTAGATTGTTTACTACAATCAATAGACTATTTTCTAACCGTCAAAAAGAAGAGTGAATATAATGAGCAAGATGAAAGCACTAATAGTAGGCGCGGGTATTAGTTTAGCCGCAAGTTTTTCGTTTAACGCCGCCGCTGCTGATGGCGAAGCCCTTTACACCCAAAAAATGTGTCAAACATGTCACGGTGCAGAAGGTAAAGCACCTATTATGGGCGCATACCCTAAAATTAATGGTCAAAACAAAGACTATTTAGTGGCCCAAATGAAAGATATTAAATCGGGCGCGCGTAGCAATGGTATGACTGCCGCAATGAAAGCAATGGTTGCAACGGTAACGGACGAAGAGTTTGAAGCAATTGCTGACTACCTTTCAAAGGTAAAATAAAGCACCGCGTTTAAAAACGTATTATCGTTTTAAATTAAAGCGCAGCGTAAACAGCCACACAATTGTGTGGCTGTTTTGTTTGTGTTTGCTATAAAATTAATACTGCTTTAGACTTCTAAACATCTATTCGTACTTGTGTTGTTGTACGTATTTT